>NZ_JBHXQY010000041.1:0-53107 GCF_042716955.1 Nocardiopsis sp. NPDC058631
TTGCTGCACGGTCCACCACGCACGGGCGGAAAAGGTCGTCACTGGCCTTGATCTTCAGGACGGTCGACAAGCCCGAGCGGTCGCCCTCCGGCGTTCCCGGCCCGGGGCCGCTGTCGGCGCGGGGCGGGGCGGGCCCGCTCCCCGCCGTCCGTGTGCTCGCGCACCTCCGTGCGCCCCCACACGACCTCGGTGGCGGCCCGACGTCGCCGGACGGAGCCGGGGAAGCGGACTCAGCCCCTCCGGTCCGGGGTGCCGGGAACCTCCAGGAACGGTCGGACCATCTCCGGGGTGACCCCGGCCGCGAAGGCCACCGACTCCTCGAGCGAGGCGTCCTGGGCGGTGTAGCCCCCCGCGCCCGCTCCCACCGTGACCTGGAGGTCGGCCAGGGAGGACCCCCGCTGGAAGAGGGTCTGCGTCCAGGTCCAGCCGATCACCGCCGAGCGCTCCACCGTCGCCTGGCTCCTGCTGAGCGAACCCGAGCGGACGCTCACCCGCTCACCGTCGTAGCCGTGGCCGAGGGAGCGGTAGCGGTCCACGCCCAGCGGGATGCCGAGCACGGCGAGCGCCAGGCACGCCACGGCGAGCCACTCCGCCCCCAGGGCGGCGGCGACCGCGGCGAGGAGGGCGAACGGCAGGACGGACCGTGTCAGGCGCCGGAACAGGGCGGCTACCGGGTGGCGCTTCAGGGCGCCCCCGAAGAGGGCCAGCGCCTGGTCGACGACGCCCTCGACCGCGGTGCGGGGCCCGATCGGCAACAGCACCGCACGGTTGGCCGCGTCTCCCAGGCCGGTGACGACGGCGCGCAGCCGCACCGCGCCCCGCGTGCGTTCGAGGGGGTTGTCCAGGAGTTCGTAGCCGCGGATACGGCGCCTCTCCAGTGTGACGCTGCGCCGGGTGAACAGCCCGCGCTCGGCGACCAGGGAGCCGTCGCGTCCGCGGAGTGAGAACCCCCAGTGCGTGAGGGCGTAGGAGACCACGGCGAACACCGGCATCAAGAGCACCAGCACACCCGCGAAGACCAGGGCGACCATCAGGAGAAAACCCCGGTCCGAGGTGGTCAGCCAGTCCACGACGACGTCGTTGGCCCGGTCCCCCGCCGTCTGCTGGACCGTTCCGAAGAGCGTGGCCAGGACCGCGAACGGGGTGAGCAGGTAGCCCAGGCTGAGCGCACCGTACAGGTACCAGGAGCGCGGCATGGCGAAGTAGGTGACGGTGTCGTCGTCCGGAACCGGCGGCGCCTGCCCCTCCGCCGGCCCCGCGGTCTCCGCCGGGCCGGCGCCCGCGCCGGGGGCGGCCCGGTGACCGGCCTCCTGGCCCGCGAGGACAGCCTTGCGGTGCAGCAGGACGCGGCGCAGGCGCTCGGCCTCGTCCGCCGCCACGGCGTCGAGCTTGCCGTCCTCGGTCGCGGTCGCCGATCCCGCTGCCGCCTCGATGTGCACCACCGCCACGCCCAGGAGGCGGTGCAGCAGCGTGCTGGTGACGTCGACGCCGCGGACCCGTTCGAGGGGGATCGTGCGCCGGGAGCGCCTGATCAACCCCTTGCGGATCTCCAGCCGGTCCTCGCCGACCTCGTACCGGGTGGTCCTCCAGGTGACGAACCCTCCCACGAGCAGCACCACGACGGTCGCGCCCGTGGCGCCGAGGACCCACGCGTTGAACCCGCCCAGGAGCAGTCCCGCCGCGATCGGCACCAGGAGGCCCTTGAGCTGGTTGATGGGGCCGACGACCATGCTCCGGGGGCTGGTCCTGCGGACCCGCTCCGGTGCGAGGAGGGACTCCGCCGAGGGCGCCTCCCAGGGCCCTGGCGCTCCGCTCCCGGCCAGGTCCGGCCCTCCGCGTTCCCGCGGGGGTCCCCACCAGTCACGGGAAGCCGCCTGGTGGGGTGCCTGCCCGTCCGTCGGCGCGGAGGGAGGCCCGGCGGGGGACGCCCCCTGCGCGTGGGGCGGCTCGGCGCCGCGGTCGGTCGGGGACCGCACGTCCCCGCTGCGCGTCGACGGCCCCGTTGCCTCCGCGGACGCGAAGCCGTGCTCCTCCGGGGCCGCGGGGCGGTCGGGGACGGTGCTCCCCGCCGCGTGTCCCGTCAGGTGGGGCGCGGAGGTGCTCCCCGGCGCCACCCAACCGCCGCTCGTGTCGGCCCGGTCCGACGGCGGCTCCGGGTCCGGCCTCTGCTCGTGTGCGCCCTCTCCGTGCTCCGTGCCCATCAGGTCGCGTCATCCCTCAGCGCGCCCGCGCGCACGGCCAGGTCCTCGCTCAGGCGGCGCGCCTGCCCGGCGTCCAGACCCTCGATCGTGGACGACCCCGCGTAGGAGGCGGTCTGCACCTCCAGGGTGGCCACGTCGAACACGCGCTCCAACCACCCCTGTGTGTGGTCGACCGTCTGCAACCGGTTGACCGGCACCAGCTGCCAGGTGCGGCTGATCCAGCCCACCCGGGTGTAGATGACGTCCCCGGCCACCTCCCAGCGGTGCACCCGGTACCGCCAGGACGGGACGATCGCCACCTTGAGCAGCGCGTACACGCCGTAGGCGACGGGCAGCAGCCACGCGTTGTCCACGGCCCAACCCGGGATCCAGACCCAGCCGAGCGAGGAGGCGCCCCACGCGACCGCGCTCAACAGCACCAGGGTGAACACCGACCCGAACAGGATCCTCAGGGTCCACACGCCGATCGCCCTGCTGCTCACCCGGCTCTGCGGGGGCCGCAGCCGGGCGGTTTCCCCGCCCCCCGGTTCGGGGCCCGACCGGGCCCGGTCGGGGTCGGGAATGGCGTCGTGCGGCGGGGTGTTCATCACCTGCACGAGTTTAGGCCCTCCGTGTTCGGAGCTCCTTCCCCGCAGGGGCTCCGGGCGGACTGCGGCGGAGCGCGGGAACTCTGTCAGCGTTCTGTCAGCCCAGCTCGTCACACTGGTGAACAGACGTTGAAACGGAGGAACGATGACTGACGCCATCCGCGCGGAGGGTCTGGTCAAGCAGTTCAAGGGCAAACGCGCCCTGGACGGCGTGGACCTGACTGCCAGGACGGGGGCCGTACTGGGTGTTCTGGGCCCCAACGGGTCGGGCAAGACCACGATGGTCCGCATTCTGGCGACCCTGCTCAGACCCGACGGCGGGCACGCCGAGGTGGGCGGCTACGACGTGGTCCGCCAGCCCCACGAGGTGCGTCGGCTGATCGGTCTCACCGGCCAGTACGCCGCTGTGGACGCCGACCTGACCGGTACTCAGAACATGATCCTCATCGCGCGCCTGCTGGGCTTCGACCGGGCCGGCGCCCGGGTCCGCGCCGCGGAGCTGCTCGATCGCTTCGGACTCGCCGACGCCGCCGACCGCCCCGCCAAGACCTACTCGGGCGGCATGCGCCGCCGGCTCGACCTGGCCGCGAGCCTGGTCGGCCGCCCGGCCCTGCTGTACCTGGACGAGCCCACGACCGGGCTGGACCCGCACAGCCGCAACGGCCTGTGGGACGTGGTGCGCGGGCTGGTGGACGACGGCGTGACCGTCCTGCTCACCACCCAGTACCTGGAGGAGGCCGACCAGCTGGCCGACGACCTCATGGTCCTCGACCACGGTCGGATGATCAGCCGGGGCACACCGGAGGAGCTCAAGAACCAGGCCGGCCACCAGGTGCTCGAAGTGCGCACGGTGGACCCCGGTCAGCTGGCCCTGGCGACGAGGATCATCGAGGCCGTCACCAGCACGCCCGCCGCCTCCGACGGGCTGCTCGCCAGCGTCCCGGTCACCAGTGCGGGGGTACTGCCCGAGGTGGTGCGCCGCCTGGACGAACAGGGCGTGGAGGTCGCAGAGCTGTCACTGCGCAAGCCGAGCCTGGACGAGGTCTTCCTCGCCCTGACCGGTCGCACCGCGGACGAGGAGACCACGGACGAGACCACGGACGAGACCGTGGACGAGGGGGCCAGGGCATGAACGCCGTCACAACCCGCACACGGTCCGCGGACCCCGGTGGCCCAGCGGTGGTCCCCGGGCGGATCACACCGCTGGGCACGGTCCAGAACGGTCTCCAGCTGGCCTGGCGCAGCGTCCTGAAGATCAAGGCCAACCCCGAAGAGGTCTTCGGGCTGATGCTGCAACCGGTCATGTTCGTGACCCTGTTCGTCTTCGTCTTCGGACAGGCGATGATGGGCGACTGGCAGGCCTACCGCGACTTCCTGATGCCCGGCATCATCGCCCAGTCGGTCGTCTTCGCCACGCTGGGTACGGGGTTCTCCCTGAGCCAGGACGTGGAGAAGGGCATCTTCGACCGGTTCCGGTCACTGCCCATCGCCCGCTCCGCTCCGCTCACCGGCGCGATCCTGGGCGACCTGGTCCGGTACACGATCACCGTGGTGATGGTGCTCCTGGTCGGCATGCTCATCGGTTTCCGCCCCGAGGGCGGCGTGGGCGGCGTGGTCGCGGCCGCGGCCCTGGTGCTGCTGTTCGCGTTCGCGCTGTGCTGGATGTCGGCGTTCATCGGCATGGTCGTGCGCACGCCGATGGCCGTGCAGGCGTTCGGGATGATCCTCATGTTCCCGCTGACCTTCAGCAGCTCGGCGTTCGTCAGCCCCGACGACATGCCCGGCTGGTTGCAGGTGGTCGCCGCGAACAACCCGGTCACCCACGTCGTGGACGCCATGCGCGCCCTGATGCTCGGCACCGGAGGCGCCGCGGGCCCGGTCCTGTGGACCGTGGTCTGGTCCGCGGTCTTCACCGCGGTCTTCTTCCCGCTGGCCGTGTGGGCGTACCGCCGCCGCACCTGACCGGCACCGGCCCCCTTGGCCACCGCGCCGCCCCGGCCCCCGGGGCGGCGCGGGCGCGTACGGGCCCGCCGTCGGGCGCGCCCGCAGTGAACCGTCACCCGCCGTGGCGCCGGCCGCCGGACCCGCGGTCGGACACGGCCGGTGGCAGCCACTCCCCCGCTCGCGCCAGGATCTCGTCCTTGGCGGTGCTCCGCGCCTCCGCGACCAGCCGCCCGTACTCCGCGCCGCCCAACTCCCGGCGCGTGTGCTCCCGCGCCCGCACCACATAGGGGGTCGTGTTGTCGGGAACGCCGCGCAGCGCCTCGGACCAGCCGAGCACGCGGGCCGCCCGGCGCGGCGACTCCGGGGCCAGCATCATCGCGAAGACGTCCAGGACCTCCGCGCAGACGGGTCCCAGGCCCTGGGAGGCGAGCCGCCACGCCCGCCCGAGGTCGCGCCACGCCTCCTCCGGCGCCCCGGTCCGCCAGTGCAGGACCGCGGACATCACCTCCAGTCCCCCCTCGATGTACACCGGCGAGAACCCGCCCAGGCCGTTCAGCTCCTCCCGCATCCGCTCGACGACCGCGCGGGCCCGCCCCAGTTCCCCGGCCTCCCTGAGCCACTGGGCCTCCGTCAGCCACAGCAGCACCATGTGTTCGTCCTGGACCGGCCCCTCGAAGTCGAACAGCGCCGTCAGGTCCAGGCGGGCCGCCTCCAGGTCTCCGAGGTCGGTCAGGGCCTGGACCCGGCGGACCCGGAACAGCGCCACCATCCCGGTCAGCCCCGACGCCTGCGCGTGCTGTATCCCCTCGGCCAGCAGCTCGCAGCAGCGTTCGAGGTCCTCGAAGCGGTACACGTCCACGACCTGGGCGAGCGCCTGGCAGACGCCCCAGGCGTCGCCGCACGCGCGGAACTCCTCCAGTGCGGCCTCCGCCTTGCCCAGGGACTCCCCTGTGTGGCCGGTGACGGCGTCGAGCAGGGACAGCAGGCAGCGCACCATGGCGCGCATCCACGGATCGGGCTGGTCCAGGGCCGTGACAAGGCGTTCGTAGGCCTCCCCCGGCCGCCCCTGGATCATCGCCCCGTACAGCAGGCAGTGCACGAGCACGGGGTGCCGCTCGATCCGCTCCCCCGCAGCGGTGACGATCTCCTCGATCTCCCGGACGCGCTCCAGTGCCACGTCGTGGTCCACCGCGCCCTCCCCGGCCCGGTGGAACAGGCAGCTGGCGTAGGCCACGGTCCTGCCCTCGGGAATCCGGTCCCCGAGCATGTCCAGGACGGCCTCCGACCACCGGCCGAGCTGGCGCCAGGACCCGCCCAGGGTCCAGTACCACTGGGTGTACTCGACCAGGTCCAGGGCGAGGTCGGCGTCGCGGCGCTCCACCGCCCACCGCACGGCGGCGCCGTGGTCCGCGGACTCCGGGGCCAGGCGCACGAGCAGTTCGGCCTGGCGACGGCCGCGCAGGAGCGGGTCCGCCCCACGCCACAGGTCCCGGATGTGGAGGGCGTGGGCGTCGCGGACACGCACCTCCTCCCCGCTGAGCGCGAGCCGTTCCGCGGCGTAGGCGCGGACGGTCTCCAACTGGCGGTAGCGGGGCGGCTCGTCGTCCCTGGCGGGGTTCTCGGCGATCACGAGGGACTTGTCCACCAGGGAGAAGAGGGCGGTCCACACGTCCCGGCCGTCCACGCGGCCCTCGGTACCGGGATCCGAGGGGTCGGCGCAGACCCGTTCGATCGCCTCCAGGCCGGCGCCGCCCGTGAAGATCGACAGGCGGCGCAGCAGGCGGCGCTCGGGTTCGTCGAGGAGTTCCCAGCTCCAGTCGACGACGGCTCTCAGCGTGCGGTGGCGGGGAAGTGCTCCCCGGCTGCCTCCGGTGAGGAGCCGGAACCGGTCGGTCAGCCGTTCGGCGAGCTGGGCGATGGTCATCGAGCGCAGGCGGGCAGCGGCCAGTTCGAGCGCCAGGGGCATCCCGTCCAGCTCCCTGGCGACACGGACGACATGGGCGACGTTGTCCGGTGTGACGGCGAATCCGGGCCGCGCCGCGGCGGCCCGCTCGGTGAACAGCGCGACCGCGGGGTAGGTGAGGGCCTTCTCGGCGTGGGCGCCCTCGGGCGGCAGCGCCAGGGACGGCACGGGCATCAGCTGTTCGCCGGGGACGCCCAGGGGTTCCCGGGAGGTGGCCAGGACACGCAGGCGGGGACAGCGGGCGAGCAGGGGCTCCACGGCCCTGGCGACGTCCTCGACGAGGTGTTCGCAGTTGTCCAGGACGATGAGCGCGGCGTGGTCGCCGATGTGGGAGACCACGCGTTCGAGCGGGGGGATCGGCACCGGCGCGGACCGCGTCCGGATCATGGCGTGGGCGCGCAGGTCCAGGGCCCCCACCAGGGCGTCGAGAACGTCGGCACCCGACCTGGAGGCGAGCTCGACGAACCAGCAGCCCCGGGCGAGCATCTGCGGCGCGCGTGCGGCCAGGGCGGCGGCGGTCTCGATCGACAGGCGGGTCTTTCCCGCCCCGCCCGGCCCGGTCAGGGTGACCAGGCGCTCCCGTGCGAGCAGGTCGACGGCGGCGCCCACCTCGGTGTCACGCGGCACGAAGCTGGTCAGCGTGACGGGCAGGTGCAGCTGCGGCCGGGCGGCGGGTGCCGGGGACGGGGCGTCGAACTCGCCGCGCAGCAGGCGCAGGTGGGTGTCGCGCAACTGGGGCGAGGGGTCCAGGCCCAGGCCGTCCGCGAGGCGGGCGCGGAAGCGGTCGTAGGCGGTCAGGGCGTCCGCGGTGCGCCCGGCCGCGGCGAGGACCCGCATGAGCAGCTCGACGGGGCGCTCCCGGCTCGGCTCCCTCCTGGCGAGCGCCTCGACCCGGGGCAGGATCTCCGCGTGGTGGCCCAGTTCGGCCCGGGCGGCCAGGTGGTCCTCGGTGGCGGACCGGTGGGTCTCGGCCAGGGCGAGCGCGATGTCCTCGGCGACGCCGTGGGCGGTCAGGTCGGACAGCGCGGGCCCCCGCCACAGGGCGAGCGCCTCGCCCAGGGCCCGCTCGGCGTCGGCGGCCCGCCCCGAGGCGAGGTGGGTCCTGCCCTCCCCCGCCAGGGCCTCGAACCGGTCCGCGTCGACCTGGCCGGGGTCGACGGCCAGCCGGTACCCGGTGCCGTCGCCATCGATGAGGGCGCCCTCGCCCAGGGCGCGGCGCAGCCGGGAGACCAGCGCCTGGAGGGCGTTCCCGGCCGCTGCCGGAGGCGCCCCCGCCCAGATGCCGTCGATGAGCCCCTCGACGGACACGCGCTGCCCCGGGCGGAGCAGGAGGAGGGAGAGCAGGACGCGCAGCCGCGCGCCGCCGATGGTGACGGGCCGTCCGGTCGTGTCGTGCACCAGGAGGGGCCCCAGGATGGAGAACCGCACCGACCCATGATTACCGATCCGCCGGGGGAACGCGCGGGGGCGACGCTCCGGCGGCCCGCTCCCCGGCCCCGTCGGACGGGCGCGGGGCCGTCGGGCCGGGACGGTCGCCCGAACGCCCGCGTGACCACAGTAGGGTTCGCTCAGGAACGTGTCGCCGGTGCCCTGTGGCGGCTCCCGCGCGTTCCCTCCCCGAGTCCGGCTCCGGGTGACCTCCCGACGCCGTACCGGTTCACAGCGAGTTCCGCCTCCACGGCCCGAAAGTCCAGCAGGAGTTCCCATTGTTCCCGGCCCTCCCCTCCCCCCGGCCCACCGGTGCGCGCACGGCACGCACGTCCCCCGCAGCGCTCGCCGGCGTGGTGACGGCGGGGGCCGCACTGGTCCTGACCACGGGTTGCGGCATCCTCGCCCCGGGGCAGAACGGTGACATGCCCGACGACATCAACGTCACCAGCCCGCTCATGCAGGAGGGGCAGCCGCTCCCGGCCGCCTACGCCTGCGAGGGTGCCGCCGACGGCGAGGAGGGCGAGGAGCAGGGAGAGCCGGAGGCGTACTCCCCACCGCTGAGCTGGTCGGGGCTGCCCGACGAAGCGGGCTCGATCGCGCTGGTGGTGGACGATCCGCAGGTCGCCCAGGTGTTCTGGGTGGTCTACGACCTGGACCCGCAACTGGTGGAGCTTCGGCAGAACATCGTTCCGGCCGACGCCAAGCAGGGGCAGAACTCCGACGGCGTCGCCGCGTACGGCGCCCCGTGCCCCGAACCCGAATCGTCGTACGAGTACCGGTTCACCGTGTACGCGCTGGAGAACCCGTTGGACCTGCCGGAGGGCGCGTCGCTGGACGCGGCCCTGGACGCGATCGCCAACCAGGCGGTCGCCCGCGGGTCGCTGGTCACGACCAGCGAGTGAAATAGGTCATAACGGCCGTGTCCTGACGCTCCGAAACCGGGTGGCTCCGCCCCACCGGACCCCCGGGGGATTCGCTCAGGAACCATCCATCGCCCTCTGCACACGGGGCGCGACAGCGCATACAGTGGAACTGTGCCCCTCGCCCCATTTCAGATGACCGATTCCCGTCCACTCGCCGCGCGGCGCACCGACCTGAAACCGCACCGGACCACCTGCACCCCTCGTAGCACGCAGGTCGGACAGACCGGGACGGCAGAGCACCAGGCGGGCGCCGCACATCCCCGGCCGGTTCCAGACACCCCGGTCCCCGGTGCGATCCGGGCGCGGCCGACCTCCCCAAGGTAGTGCGTACACCATGACCGTCACCGTCATCATCATCATCGCCGTCATCGTCGTACTCGCCGTGCTCGTCCTCCTCCTGCTGGGCATGCGCGCGCTGAGCTCCAGCTCCCGCGAGGACGACTACGACGACGAATACGAGTACGACGACACCGAGGACACCGGTCGCGCCCCCGACCGCGCACAGGACCGGGACCTCGACCGCGACGAGGAGGAGCCCGCGCCGCGCGGGCGGTCCCGCCGCTCGCACCAGGACGGTGGCGGCCGGTCCGAACGGCGGCCCAAGGGCCGGCGCAAGCGCGAGGCCGACTGGGACGACGATGACGACGCGGACGGCCTGTCCGACAACGACTTCTGGTCCAGTCTGAGCGAGGACGGCCCGGCCCAGCGCGCCTCGGAGCCACGGGGCCGCCGCGGCGACCGCGAGGACCGGGGCGCCAACGTCACCGCGTACGAGTACGAGGACGACGACTACGACGACGGGTACCAGGACTTCGAGGAGCAGTCGGGGCCGCCCGGGGCGACCACGGTCCTGCCCGCGGCGACGGGGTCCGGTACCGGTCCCTCCGCGGACCTGGCGATGCTGGCGAGCCTGGGGCAGGAGAACATGCCCGAGGCGGACGACCGGTCGGGGCGGTCCGGCAGGCACGGACAGCCCCCCGTCGCCGCCCCGGACCCCCTCAGCCAGGACGAGCGCGCGCTGCCGCCGCGTCCGGAACAGGCCGCGCTGCCCCCGACACAGGGGATCCCACCCACGCAGGGCCTGCCGCTGACGCAGCCCGCCGCGCCCGCAGCCTCCGCCACCCGTGGCGACGACCCGCTCGGTTCCGGCTCCTGGTCGCCCGGCTCCTCCTACTCCCAGCCCCGGACCGACCCCCTGGCCCCCTCCTCGGACACGCACGATCCGCTCGGCGTGTCCGACCCGGCGGGAACCGGTTCCCCGCTCGGCGGCCGTTCCTCCTACGACAGCGGCTCGCTGAACCGGTCGGACTACCCGGGCCCGGCCGTCCCCCCGGCCGTGAGCGACCCGCTCGCACCGGGTTTCCGGCCCCCGGCCCCCCCACAGGGTTCGGACGCGGATTCGCCGATATGGTCCAGCATGGACACCGGCGCGCACCAGCGCTCCGACTTCGGCTACGGCGGCGGCCAGGGCAGCACACCCGCGCCCGGCCCCGGCGGCACGCCCCCGCTCGGAGGCGGCGGCCCCGCGGACCCGTTGGGCGGGGGCTACCCGTCCGCGCCCCGGTCCGAGGGCGGCTACGACACGGGCACGCACACGCGATCCTCGTACGACACCGGCGCCCACTCCCGGGGGGACTACGCGGGCACCGGACGACCGGAGTTCGACACGGGCAACCACACCCGCCCCGCCTACGACACCGACTCCTTCAACCGCTCCGACTACGACACCGGAACCCACACCCGGCCCCAGTACGACACCAGCACCCACCAGCGCCCCTCGTACCCCGACGGCAACACACCCCTGTGGGGTGAGAGCGGTGGCACGTTCGGCTCCCCGAGCACGCCCACCGTTCCCGGCGGGCCGGGAGGCGGACTCGGGTTCCCGGGCGGCCCCGGCTCCCACAGCGGACCGGTGGTACCCGGTCTCCCGGGAGGTTCCGACCGGGAGGCGCCGGTGCCGGGTATGCCGTCCCCGTTCAACAGCGGACCGGTCGGCCGGCCCGGATACCCGGGCGGACACGGCGTCCCGTCCTACCAGGACGGCCCGGACGGCCAGCCGTACCCGGGCGACCGGCAGGGCTACCCCCCCTTGCCGCCCACGGGGGGCTACCCGGCCGACCAGGTGCGCGGCGACGTCCCCCCGGGCTACGGCGGCTACCCGGGCCAGGACGACCGGTTCGGACGCCCGTCGGACCCGAACGGCCCCGGCAGCGGCTACTCCGACATGCTGGGGGGCTCCTACCCGCCACGGCAGCCGCAGCAGCCCGACCACGGTGGCTACCCGCCCCTGGACGGCTGGCAGCAGCAGGACGACGAGGGACGGCCGGGCGGTCCGCAGGCTCCGGGCCCGTACCCTCCCGAGCAGCCCTACGACCAGAGGGGATACGGCAAGGAGCGGTACGAGGGCGGCTACGAGGACGGCCGCTTCCACTGATCTGACGCCGGCCGCACGGCTCTGACCCACGGTGACGGGCACGCGCTGCCCGGCCTCCACCCGCGGCCCACAGCTTCACACCACCGAGGTGACGGGGAACTCCCGCCACCTCGGTGTTTTTTGTGCCCAGGTTTGTCCCGACGCCATGTGAAGTCGCAAAGATGGTCACCCTCAGCACAACAGCACGTCACACTGCGCCACGGAAGTTGACTACAGTTAGTGATTACAGAGGGACCCTTCGGGGTTTCGCCCTGTATACGCGTTCACCCGCGCACCCCCCAACCGGACGCCCTCGTCCTCGTGCGCCTACGCATCACTTGCCTGGTCCAACCCGAACGGAGCAACCATGCGCAACGACGCCCCGGGAGTACAGCCCCACGCCCCGCCCGACGCGGCGCCACCGGGCAGCCACAAGGACCGCAAGGGGGTCGTCGCCGACGTCGGCGCCTCCCTCGTGGTCTTCCTGGTCGCCGTCCCCCTGTCACTCGGGATCGCCGTCGCCTCCGGCGCCCCGCTCATCGCCGGAATCATCGCCGCCGTCGTCGGCGGCATCGTCGCCGGGCTGGTCGGCGGCTCCATGGTGCAGGTCAGCGGCCCGGCCGCCGGGCTGACCATCATCGTCGCGGACCTCGTCGCGACCTACGGGTGGCGGGTGACCTGCCTGATCACCCTGCTCGCCGGGCTGGTCCAGATCGCGCTGGGGGCCGTCCGCATCGCCCGCGCGGCCCTGGCCGTCTCCCCCGCCGTCGTGCACGGCATGCTCGCCGGTGTCGGCGTCACCATCGCCCTCGCCCAGCTGCACGTGGTCCTGGGAGGCGCGCCGCAGAGCTCAGCGCTGGCCAACCTCGCCGACCTGCCCGACCAGGTCGCGCACAACCACTCCGCCGCCGTCGCCGTCGGAGTCATCACCATCGCGATCATGTTCACCTGGAACAAACTGCCGTCCCTGGGGAGGTTGCGCCCGGCCATGGTTCCCGCCGCGCTGGTCGCGGTCGGCACCGCGACCGTCATCGCGACCGTGGGCGGTTGGAAGGTGGAGACCGTCGTGCTCCCCAGTTCCCTCGCCGACGCCTGGAACGGGCCGATGCTCCCCGCGGCCGGACAGTGGCACGGCGTCGCGGTGGCCGTGGCCACGGTCGCCCTGGTCGCCAGCGTCGAGTCGCTCCTCGCCGGAATCGCCGTGGACCGCCTGCACAACGGGCGCCGGATCATGCTCAACCGGGAGCTGTTCGGCCAGGGCGCGGCCAACACCGTGAGCGGCGCCCTGGGCGGGCTGCCCGTGGCGGGCGTGATCGTGCGCAGCACCGCCAACGTCCGGGCCGGTGGGCACACGCCCCGGTCGACCATCCTGCACGGTGTGTGGGTGCTGTTGTTCGTCGCCCTCTTCGCGCACGTGGTCGAGCTGATCCCGATGGCCGCGCTGGCGGCTCTGCTGGTGTTCATCGGCGTGCAGATGGTCTCGGTCGCCCGCCTGCGCGACCTGCGACGCCACCACGAGGCCAGCGTCTACCTGGTGACACTGTTCGGCGTGGTGTTCCTGGGGCTTCTGGAAGGGGTCTTCCTCGGATTCGCTCTGGCCATGATCGTGTCCCTGCGCAGGCTCACCAAACTGACCGTGACCACCGAGGAACGCGACGACCGCGTCCACGTCACCGTGCGCGGCTCCCTCACCTTCCTCGGGGTGCCCCGGCTCGCGCACGTGCTGCGCACCATCCCCGAGGGTGCCCTGGTCGACCTGGACCTGCACGTGGACTTCATGGACCACGCCGCGTTCGAGGCCATCCACGCCTGGCGCGTGGACCACGAGCGCACCGGGGGCGCCGTAGACATCGACGAGGTCCACGAGAACTGGTACGAACGCAGTTCCACCCGGTCCGCCCCCGCGGCCAAGACCGTTCCCAGCGGCCTGGCGCGCTGGTGGGCGCCGTGGGGCATGCGGGGGGACTCCGAGGAGGCCCACCGCGAGGTGAACGCGCTGGGCCTGCTCACGGCCGGTGCCCGCGAGTACCACTCCAGCGCCGCCGACCGGATGCGGTCGCTCATGGGTCGGCTGTCGCACGGGCAGCACCCGACAGCGCTGTTCATCACCTGCGCCGACTCACGGGTGGTGCCGAACCTGATCACGGCGAGCGGCCCCGGCGACCTGTTCACCGTCCGCAACGTCGGCAACTTCGTGCCTTCCCGGGGGACCCCCGGGGACATGTCGGTCAGCGCGGCGGTGGAGTACGCGGTGAACGTCCTTCGGGTGCCCTCGATCGTGGTGTGCGGCCACTCGCACTGCGGCGCCATGAAGGCACTTCTGGAGAAGGCCCACCTGGAGCCGGGGGACGCGGAGACCTCGCACATGTGCCGTTGGCTGGCGAACGGGCAGGGGAGCCTGGTGCGGGCGGGTGAGGGCGCCGGGGCCCTGGCGGGGCTGCCCGCCGCCGAGGCGCTGCGGCGGCTGGCCCAGGCCAACGTGGAGGAGCAGCTCGGCAACCTCATGGGCTACCCGGTGGTGCGCGAACGGGTGGAGTCGGGCGACCTGGAGCTGTCGGGGATGTACTACGACCTGGAGACGGCGAGGGTGCACCTGCTGGACGCCGTGACGGGGGACTTCGCCCCCGTCGAGGGCGTCCAGGACGTGAGCGGCCCCGTCCCGCACCCGGGGGCGGACGCGGGTCAGCTGCTGGATTCGTCTCCGGGCGCGTCGTCACGCTCGTCCTGTTGAACGCCCGAGGCCTGGTAGGAGGCGAGCATGACGATCGCCACGATGGCCAGGACCGGTAGTCCGAAGAGGACCACCCAGAAGACGGTGGAGTCGAACAAGAGTCACCCATTCCCGTGAACGCGGATGCCCGTTGGGCCGTCGACCCCGGTCGTCGGCCCACGGGCGCACACGCTCCGGCACTCGGCCCGGGGTATGGAGCGCAAGGGCCAATCTATCGGTGCGCGTGGGCGATGGGCCATCACCGGCAGGCTGTATGCCTGTACCCATAGGACTTCCCGCGCCCCACCGCTCCCACACACCGCGTGCGCCGCGTACCGACCGGCAGGGCGATCGGGGCGGTGCGCCGCACGAGGCCCGGCACGGGCCCGGAGAAGGGTGCACGAACAGGTCGGTGCGGGGAAACGGGTCTGCTGCTGCGGTCCGGCTGATCCACCGTCCGGAACAGAACCGGAACACGGCCGGCTCCCCCGCGCTGCGGCGCAGTTCAGGAAGCTGTGGAGGGGGGAGTCGGCCGGTAAGCCGGATTCTGTCGGCCCCCGAGGGGGCCTGACGGTCATCCATCTGGGACCGCCGTTGCCGGCGACCTCGGTGCGGTCTACCCGCGGACTCGGGCGGGCCGCCCTCGAACATCCGCGCGGGAGCCCGGAGGCTCCCTTTTTGACCTTGCTCCGGGTGGGGTTTACCAAGCCGTCCGGATCGCTCCGGCCGCTGGTGGTCTCTTACACCACCGTTTCACCCTTACCACCGCGAGCGGTGGCGGTCTGTTTTCTGTGGCACTGTCCCGCGGGTCACCCCGGGTCGGTGTTACCGACCACCCTGCCCTGTGGAGTCCGGACTTTCCTCGAACCCGCGCACCTGGCGCGGTCCGCGACCGTCTGGCCGACTCCCCTCGCCCCGCATTCTACGCCCGTTCCGGGCGTCCCCGGCCCTCCCCGGACTCCGGCTCAGACCAGGTGGGCGGTGTCGTTGAGGGAGCGCACGACCATCGGCCCGTCGGAGAAGACGTCCACCTCGGTCAGGCAGGCCGTGTCCAGGTGCATCCGGTACAGCGCGGCCAGCGGGGCGAGCATGGCCTGCTGCACCGTCAGTTTGATGGGGGTCACGTGCGTGACCAGCAGGACGGTACGCCCCCGGTGGCGTTCGACGAGCGCGTCCCGGGCCGCCCCGACCCGGCGGGCGACCGCGGCGAAGCTCTCCCCGCCCGGCGGCCCCACCTCGGGGTCGGCCAGCCAGAGGTCCACGGCCTCGGGCCCGCGCTCGCGGGCCTCCGCGAACGTCAACCCCTCCCAGTCGCCGAAGTCGGTCTCCACGAACCCCCCGTCGACCTCGACCGGCAGCCCGAGGGCCTCCGCCGCGCGGGCCGCCGTGTCCCTGGCCCGCAGCAGCGGCGAGGACACCACCGCGTCGATCGGCCGCGCGGCCAGGCGCCGTGCGGCCGCCCTGGCCTGCGCGTGGCCGTCCCGCGTGAGGGGGATGTCGCCCCGGCCCGCGAAACGCCGCTCCACCGACAGGGGCGTCTGCCCGTGGCGGAGGAGGACGAGACGGGTCGGAGCGGTGTCGGGGGCACCCCAGCCGGTGCTCACTGCCCGGCCTGGCCGCCCAGCCCGGACTCCTCGGTGCGCACCAGGATGCGGCGGCAGTCGTCGCAGCGCACGACCTCGTCGGCGGCGTGCGCGCGGATGTCGTTGAGTTCGACGGTGCTCAGGGCGAGCTTGCAGCCACCGCAGCGGCCGTAGCGCAGCGGTGCCGCGCCCACACCGTCGTACTGACCGCGCAGCTTGTCGTAGAGCGCCAGCAGGTCGGCGGGGATCTCCCCGGCCACACGCTCGCGGTCCTGGGTGACGCGGGTGCGGTCCCACTGGATCTCGGCCGCCGCGGTGTCGCGGCGGGCGACCACCTCGGTGTGCTTGGCGATGGCCTCCTCGCGCTCGGCAGCCAGACGGGTCACTGTGGCGTCGAGTGCCTCCGCGCGCTCCATCACCTCCAGGACGACCTCCTCCAGCTCCGCCTGACGGCGGCCCAGCGAGGCGATCTCGGACTGGAGGTTCTGCAGCTCCTTGCCGTTGGTGATCTGCCCCGACTCCAGGCGCTTGGAGTCCCTGTCGGCGCGGCTCCGTACCTGGTCCACGTCGCTCTCGGCCTTGCGCTGCTGGCGCTGGACGTCGGAGACCTTCGTCTGTGCGGCGGCCAGGTCGGTCTCGAGCTGGTCGGCGCGTTCCTTGAGCTCTACGGCCTCGGCGATCTCCGGCAGGGTGCGGGCCCGGTGGGCCAGGAGCTGGAGTTCGGAGTCCAGGTCCTGGAGGTTGAGCAGTCTGGCCTGTTCGGCGGGTTCGGCTTTCACTTGTACACGTCTCCTGGGATGGCTGGGGAAGGCGAGAACGCCGCCCGCGCCCTACTCTGTGCGGCTCTGTGCAATTGGTGTCGGGGCCGCCCCTGCGGGGCGGTGTGCTCTCAGACGCGCGGAAAGGCCTGTGACCAGGCGTCCGTCACCGTCGTCGAGACGCGTGTCTCCACGTTAGTCCCCTCGGGGCGTCCGGCGCGCCCGAGTGCGTCCACGAGGTGGGCCGCCCCGTCCGCGAGCCAGGGCCACTCACTGGCGAAGTGGGCGGTGTCGACGAGGGCGGGGCCGCCCGGGTCCCCGACGAACTCCGAGGCGGGGTGGTGGCGCAGGTCCGAGGTGACGAACACGTCGACCCCGGCGGCGCGGGCTGCGCCGAGCAGGGAGTCCCCCGCTCCCCCGGACACGGCGACGGTGGTCACGATGCGGTCCAGGTCACCTGCGACGCGGATCCCGGCGGCGGTGGCGGGCAGCGCCCCGGCCACCTGGGCTGCGAAGTCGCGCAGGATCGCCGGGTGTTCGAGGACGCCGATCCGGCCGATACCGCGGCGGCCCTCCGGGTCGGTGGTGTCGGGGTCCAGGGGGCGCAGCGGCCCGGTGAGTCCGACGGCGCGGGCGAGCGCGTCGGAGACCCCCGGCGCGGCGGTGTCGGCGTTGGTGTGCGCCGTGTACAGGGCGGTGCCGGAGCGGATCAGCCGGTGGACGATCCGCCCCTTGGGGGTGTCGGCGGCCACGCTGGTGACCCCGCGCAGCATCAGCGGATGGTGGGTGATGATCAGGTCGGCGCCCCAGGTGAGGGCCTCGTCGACGACCGCGTCGACCGGGTCGACGGCGAACAGCACCTTCGCGACCTCCTGCGCGGGGTCGCCGGCCACCAGTCCGACCGCGTCCCAGGAGGCCGCCCAGCGGGGCGGATAGACCTCCTCGAAGGCGGCGGTCACGTCGGAGAGGCTGGGGTACGGGGTCGAGGAGCTCACGGCCATGAGACTAGCGCTCTCCGGGAACCCCGGCGAAGCGGTCGCCGCAATGACCGAGACGGACGCCGAGGGCGCGCAGGCGGTCGGCCACCGGGGGAGGTGCGTCGAGGTCGAACTCCGCCCCCGGGGCCAGCACGGCCAGCGCGTACTGACAGGCCAGGTCGAGGGAGTCGGTACTGATCCTGACCAGGCACGTGTCCGGTCCGAGGGGTTCGATCCAGCCGGGGAACGGACCGTACAGGCGGGCACGGAGCTCCTCGGCGGGCAGCCGGACGGTGATCCGCGTGGTGTGCAGGTAGGTCGCCGAGGCGAAGGTCCGGACGAGGTGGGCCGCCGGGTCGGGCGCGGGCAGTCGCCGGGGGGTGAACCTCCCGTGGGTGGCCCGGGGCCCGCTGATGCGGTCGGTCCGGAAGGTGCGCCAGTCGTCGCGGTCGGTGTCGTGCGCGATCAGGTACCAGTACCCGCCGTGGGAGACCAGGTGGTGGGGCTCGACCCGGCGCGCGCGAAGGGTTCCCGACCGGTCCCGGTAGTCGAAGTCGGTGACCACGCGGTCGCGGCGGTGGGCGGCGAGCATGCCGAGCACGGAGGGGTCCGCGCCGGCGGGGGCTGCCGGGTGGGCCACCGTCGAGGTGGTGTCCCGGACGGCGGCCAGGCGCGGGCGCAGCCGTGCGGGCAGCACGCGTTCGAGCTTGGCCAGGGCCCGCAGCGCGCTCTCCTGGACGCCGGTGACGGTGACCAGGCCCAGGGCGATGGCGACGGCCTCGTCGTCGTCCAGGAGCAGGGGTGGAAGGTCGCGCCCGGAGGCGAGGCGGTAGCCGCCCGCGACACCGGGGGTGCCCTCTACCTGGTAGTCGAGGTCGCGGAGGCGTTCGACGTCGCGGCGCAGGGTGCGGGCGCTGACGCCGAGGCGTTCGGTGAGTTCGGCCCCGCTCCACTCCCGCCTGGCCTGCAGCAGGGACAGCAGGCGCAGCAGCCGTTGGGGCATCCCCTTGCGCACCGATTCGCTCATGGATCCATGGTGCCGGACATCGCGGTCACGTTGTGGCCGCATGGGTTCCTACGGTGGCCCTGTGAACGAGACGAGGAGTACGGACATGTCGCAGATCCCGAACGCGGGAAATGACGGAAACCGGGCGGCGCCCGGGGACGGGGGCGGCCCCGACCGCCCGCCGAACCCGGACCCCACCGGTGCGGCGGAGGCCTTGGCGGCCCTCGTGGCCGGGCCGGTGCACGCCCCCGGAACGGAGGGGTACGAGGCGGCCCGCACGGGGATGCAGCTGCTGGACCGCCACCTCCCCGCCGCCGTGGTGGAGGCGGCGGACGCGCAGGACGTGCGCACGGCGGTGGCCTGGGCTGCCGGACGCGGGCTGCGGGTCGCGGCCCAGCTGACCGGGCACGGGCTCGGCTCCGGGGTGGGCGGTGGGGAGGCGGGGGCCGGCTCCGGAGGTGGTCCCGGGCGGCGGGGCCAGGACGCCGGGCGAAGGGGCGGGGCCCCGGCCCCCGCGGGGATCCTGGTCGTCACCGGCCGCCTGGGCGGTGTGCGGGTCGACCCCGACCGGGGCACCGCCTGGGTCGGCGCGGGTTCCACCTGGCAGGACGTCATCGACGCCGCCGCCCCGCACGGGCTGGCCCCGCTGTCGGGCAGCGCCCCGGGCGTGGGCGCTGTGTCGTACACGATGGGCGGAGGGGTGGGGCTCCTCGCCCGCCGGTACGGGTTCGCCGCCGACCACGTGCTGCGGTTCGACCTGGTGACGGCCGACGGGCTGCTTCGCGAAGTGACGGAGGCCGCCGAACCCGAGCTGTTCTGGGCCGTGCGCGGCGGTGGCGGTGCGTTCGGCGTGGTCACGGGGATGGAGATCGGCCTGTTCCCGGTCTCGCGGCTCTACGGGGGCAGCCTGTACTTCGACGCGACCGCCGAACCGGGCGTCCTGGACGCGTGGCGGCGGTGGGCGCAGACGACCCCGGAGGAGCTGACGTCGGGGGCGTCGATGCTGGTGTACCCGGACTTCCCCAGCGTCCCGGAGGCGATGCGGGGACGCCTGGTGGTCCAGGTGTCGGTGGCCTGGTCGGGCTCACCCGACGAGGGGCCCTCCCTGGTGGAGCCCCTGCGCTCGGCCGGCCCGGTACTGGCCGACACCCTGGGGGAGCTTCCGTACACCGAGTCGGGCGCCGTCTTCGACGAGCACGACGACCCGGCCGGGTACCGGGGGCGCAGCGTCCTGGTGGACGGACTGGACGCGGAAGCCCTGGCCGGGCTCACCCGGCTGGCGGCGGAGGCCCCGTTCATGTGCGTGGTCGGGTTGCGGCACCTGGGCGGCGCCCTGGGGCGGGAGCCCGTCAGGGCGAACGCGGTCGGGCACCGGGACGCCGCCTTCGCCCTGACGGTGCTGACGTTCACCGACGGGGAGGATGCCGGGGAGAGGGAGCGCCTGCGCGAGGAGGCGGCGGGGTTGGTCTCCGGCAGGGCGTTGGGGCGCTCGTTCACCCTGGGCTTCGGACCGATGGACGCGGCCGGGGTGCGCGAGGTGTTCGACCCCGGGGACCACGCGAGGCTGATCCGGGTGAAGGCCGAGTTCGACCCCGGCGAGGTGTTCCACTCCAACCGTCCGATCCCGCCGCGCGGGTAAACTTGTCCGTCGATGAGCAACAGTGAGCAGCGGCGCCCCGTGTCCCCGGTCGGAGCCCACGTCCCGGTGGCGGGCGGCATGGCCGACAAGGGGCTGGCCTACGCCGAGGAGATCGGCGCCGAGACGGTCCAGGTGTTCGTGTCCAACCCGCGCGGGTGGGCGACCAACGGCGGCGACCCCGGGCAGGACGCACGGATGCGCGAGCGCGCCGACCTGCCGGTGTTCGTGCACGCCCCGTACCTGATCAACCTGGGCACCCCCGGCGACGAGACCGCCGAGAAGTCGGTGGTATCGCTGGAACACGCGCTGCGCCGCGCCGCGCAGATCGGCGCCCTGGGCGTGGTGGTGCACACCGGCTCGGCGGTCTCCGGCGGACGCGAGGCGGGCCTGGCCCGCACCCGCGAGCGGCTGATGCCGCTGCTGGAGAGGGTCGGCGGGGACCTCCCCCCTGTCCTGCTGGAGCCGATGGCGGGCCAGGGCCAGGTGCTGTGCGCCACCGTCGACGACCTGGCGGCCTACTTCGAGGCGCTGGAGTGGCACCCGCACGTGGGCGTGTGCCTGGACACGGCCCACCTCTTCGCGGCCGGACACGACATCTCGACGGTGGAGGGCATGCGTGCGGCCCTGGACCGCTTCGGTGAGGTGGTCGGCGCCGAGCGGTTGAAGGTGGTGCACGGCAACGACTCCAAGGCGCCCTGCGGGAGCAACAAGGACAGGCACGAGAACATCGGCGCCGGGTTCATCGGGGCGGAGCCGTTCGGTGAACTGTTCCGGCACCCGGTGAGCGCGGGCGTCCCGATCATCCTGGAGACGCCGGGCCCCGCCGGGCCGCACGCCGACGACGTGGCCGCGCTGAAGAAGCTGCGCGACCAGGGCTGACCCTCCTGCTGCCGTCAGCCGCCCCCGGGGCTGTCCGGGGCGGGCTCCTCGGGCCCGGTGTCCCCGGGAGGGGCATGCTCCCCGGCCCCGGGGAGGTTGGGGAACAGGTTCGTCTGGAGTTCGACGTTCTCGGTGTCCGGGTGGCTCTCGGGGGTGCGCCCCTGGTACCGCGTCGCGAACGTCCTGAGGAAGTCCGTGAGGGCCCCGCCGAACTCGCGGCTCTCCTGCGGGGTCATCCGCATGGTGGTGATCGAGTCGAAGGCCGCGTCCTTCCAGCGCCGCACGTCCGCCGTCTGCACGGGGTCCCAGACCATGGCGCTCCAGTCCCGGAACCGGGCCTCCCGCTGCTGGTAGTAGCGGCCGAGGACCGTCTCCGCGACCGTTCGGGTCTCGGGGTCGCCGAGGAACTCGTGGCCGCGCATGCTCCAGCCCCCGGGCCGGATCCGCCACCAGCGCTCGCGTCCGCCGGACTGTCCGGGATCCGCCTCGATGAACTCGTACCGGGAGAGCTGGCGCAGGTGGTAGCTGGTCGATCCGCTGCTCTCCCCCAGCCGCCTGCCGAGGATGGTGGCGGTGGCCGGGCCGTGGAACGTGAGCTCGTCGAGGAGGCGTGCCCGCAGCGGGTGGGCCAGTCCTCGCAGGGCCTGCGCATCGATCTGCATCGACGGCGGGGGGCCGGAGGGGGCCTGGGGGCTCGCGTCCCTGTCGCTTTCCGTCATGGCTCCACCGTACGACAGACGTTCCTTTGCAAACAGGTCTTTGCAGAGTTGGCCCGGCGTCACGGGAGCGGCCCCGGTGCTCCGTCGGCCGTACGAGGGCCGGGAGTCCCGTGGCCGGTGGGTCACCGGCCGCCTGCCGCCTCGGTGCCCAGCCTCGCGAGGGCTTCGTCGGACAGTCGGGCGCCCTCCGCGATCGCCTTCCAAAAGACGACGACCGCGCCCACCATGACCAGGCCTCCGACCAGACAGGGCAGCACCAGGTCGATCCGGCCGAGGAGCCCGCCCAGGAGCGCGCCGAGCGGGGCCAGGCCCCAGCCGACGGTGCGAAAGACCGCCGAGACCCGACCCCTCAGGTGGTCGGGGACCACGGTCTGGAAGAACAGCGAACCGGCGATGTTCGAGGTCGTCATGCAAAACCCCAGCAGCGCCCAGGCCGCCCCGGCGATCCAGACCTGGGGGAACAGGCCCATCAGGACCAGGCACACGCCCATCCCCGCGTATCCGCCCGCCATGACGGCCCTGCGGCCGACCGCGGCGACGAGCCGCGCGACGACCAGCGAACCGGCCACGCCGCCGATCGCGACGGTGGCCAGGAAGACCCCGTAGAGCACCGCGCCGACCCCCAGTTCCCGCTGGACGTACAGCACCATCACGGAGGTGGCCGTCTGCATGCCCGCCATCGTCGCGGCGTTGTTGAACATCAGACCGCGCATCGGGCGATGCCCGAGGACGTAGCCGAACCCCTCCCGGAGGGGGCGCAGGAGGCCCTGGGCGGGGTCGGCACCCCCGCCGGGCCCCGCCGCGTCCGCGTCCGCGACGGGGGTGCGGCGCAGCAGGACGACCACCGTCGCGGCGAGGACGCCGCACAGGGCGTAGGAGAGGGCGACGCCCGCCACCGGCAGCACTGCGGCGACCGCGAAGAGCACGCCCGCCACCGGTGTGGCCACGCAGTCCTGCGCGATCAGCCGCGAGCCCTCCAGTCGGCTGTTGGCCCGGTCGAGGAGCCGACCGGGCACGACCCTGCTCACCGTGATCCGGGTGGCCGGGTCGGTGACGGTCTCGCAGCAGACGACCAGGAACAGAGCCGCGTACAGGAGCCCCGTCGTGGCGTTGCCCGAGGCGATCACCGCCGCGAGCAGAGCGACCACGGCGGCGGCGATCCCGTTGGACACGACCATGGCCCGGACCCGGTCCACCCGGTCCAGCAGCACTCCCGCGAGGGGCGCGACCAGCAGCCAGGGCAGGAAGCGGGCGGCCGCCAGGGCCGAGACCGCCAGCGGGTCGTGGGTGAGGGTCGCGGCGACCAGGGGCAGGGCGGTGGTGAGCATGCCGTCACCGAGGTTGGTGAGGGTGCCGGCGGCCCAGAGCCGGTGGAAGGCCCCTCCGAGCGGTACGGGTCGGGCGACGGGGGACGCGGGGGGCGGAGTGGCCATGTCGGGCTCCTGTGCTTCGGGGTGCCTCCACCGTAAGACAAAGATTTCTTTGCAAAGAGATTCATGCAAAGAAATCTTTGTGGCTACGGTGCGCACACGTCCGCCCCGCCCGGCACGCCCCCGCACCGTCGGCGACGCCCAGGTCGAGGCCGTGGCGCGCGCCACCTCGGAGGACGAGCCCGCCAACGCCACGCACTGGTCGGGTCGGGCCATGGCCACCCGCACCGGACGCGTACCGGTCGGGTGCGGCGAGTGGGGCCAGGCACTCGGGGCGGCGGCACTGGCCAGGAGCGCCGCCGCCCAACGCGGCGGTCAGGCAGAGCCGCGGCGTCCAGGCTTACTGGGCACGGCAGGTCCTGAGGTAGCTGAGGAACGATGCCTGCAGCCCAGTCACGTGCGTTTCGTGCATGAGTGCGCTGGTGACGGATCCGCCGCGTGAGGTGAGGCGGTGAAGGAACGTGGCCGTGTTCTTCGCGAGAGTCTGGTAGACCGCCATGTCTCCGAGGATCTCTCGCTCGTTGAAGGTCACGTGAAGCTTGGTGGCGGGCAGGGTGTCACCCATTGCTTGAAGACGAGCGAAGACCTGACTGTCTTCATCGACAATGCCGGGGCTGCCCGCGCCGATGCTCTCGAAGAAGGTGCTGTTGGTGAGCCAGGCGTAGAGACTGAAGAGTCCGCCGTAGGAATAGCCGAAGAGGCCGTGACCGCTCGGGGCTGTGCCGTAGTCGCGTTCGATCCGCGGGTGGAGGTCGTCGGTAAGGAAGTTCAGGAACATGTCCCCGCGGCTGTCGCCCAATTCAGCGAGGTAGGCGTCGGCTTGCTCGCGAGTCATCGTGCCCGTTTCGACCCCCATCTCCACCGCATCGACGTACTCCTTCGCGATGGGTTCGCCGGGGGGCACGAGGTCGCGGTTGCGCAACCGCTCCCAGTGCTCTGCTTCCTCGCCTGCGTAACCCACGCTGACTTGGACGTAGGGCTGAATCGACTGCATGGGGTCCAGTTGCGTGATGATGAGTGGTGCGGTCATGCCCACGGCCCAGTTGCCGTCGAGCACGTACACGACAGGCGCTTGCGCCGCGGCAGGGTCGTAGCTCGGTGGCGTGGTGACCCAGACGCCGTAGTCGTGCCCGCCGCTGGAGCGCGTCTCGAAGTAGTCGGTGTGGGCGAGGCAGCCCTGCCACATGGTGCTCATCTGAGGTCCTTGACGATCTGGCCGGCCTGGATTACGAGGACGGCGTTGGTGGGGTCGGAGAACAGTTCTGGGTCTTCGAGCGGGTTGCCGTTCCAGAGAACGAGGTCTGCCTGCGCGCCGGGAGCGATGACACCCACCTGGCCGGACAGACCGAGGATGTCGGCGTTGGTCCGGGTCGCCGCCACGAGCGCTTCCATCGGCGTCTCCAGGGCTGCGCGCAGGCTGAGTTCTTTGCCGCGACGGTCCTGGGCCGGACCGATGAGATCGGAACCCAGCCCGATCCGTACCCCTGCGTGCTTGGCGACAGCGAGCGCCTTCGTCATCTGCTCGCGCGCGCCCTTGACTCGGTCGCGGGTCGACTCGGCCAGACCGGCTCCGGCGGTGTCGTGCAGCAGTTGCTCGACGACGGCGAACGTGGGCACGAGGGCAACCCCGCGAGCGGCCATCAGGGTCGCTGTGGGTTCGTCGAGGCCAGTGCCGTGCTCGACACAGCGCACCCCGGCCTCGACCGCGTTTCGTATGCCCTCGTTGTTGTGGGCGTGAACTGTCACATAGGTGTTCCGTGCCGCAGCCTCTTGAACCGCCACAGCGATCTCTTCGACGGTGAACTGGGTGTCGGTCAGCCGATCATGTGCGCCCACCACTCCGCCGGTCACGCAGAGCTTCAGGAAGGAGGCTCCGCGACGGAAGGCTTCGCGGACGTTGTGTCGCAGCTCGTCCGCGTTGCCCGCCATCATGGAGAGGGCGCACAGGCCCGCGATGTGGTGGCTGCTCCACAGCTCGGTGGGTTCCCATTCGGCTCCGTAGTAGCCGTGCCCGCCGATCTGGCACTGAACAGGTCCGCACGACACAACGCGCGGCCCTCTGACCTTGCCCTTCGCGATCGCGGTGACGACACCGCCGTCGATCCCGCCGGTGTCGCGAACGGTGGTGAAGCCGGCGTCGAGCGTCGCGCCGGCCGTGGCGAAGATGTCCGCCGCGATCTCGGCGGCGCTTATCTGGAACGAGAAGTGCGGCTGGATCGGGCTCGACAGGCCCAGGTGGACGTGAGCGTCGATCAGGCCGGGCGTCATCGTCAACCCCTCGGCGTCGAGACGCTCGCCGTGCGCGCTGGAGGCACCGAGTCGGGTGATGCGGCCGTTCTCGATAGTGATGTCGAGGTTGCCGGGATCGCGCCCCGATCCGTCGATGACCGCCGCGCCGACCACATGAGCAGGTCCCATAGCCGATCCTCCACCGTTGCGAGCTGACTGCGACCATGTTCGAAGCGACACGGAACCGCCGATCCTTCTTTTCCAATGGATAAACTGTGGGAGTGATCCTGTCAACTTCGGAACGCAAGGGCAGCGCGCGCGAGCGACTCCTGGCACGGCTTCTCGACGCCTTCGGCGAGGCCCTTCCCCCGCCGGAGATGTCGCTCCGTGAGATCGCCGCCCGGATCCAGACCAGCCACGCCCTGTTGCGATACCACTTCGGGTCACTCTCGGGCGTCTTGGCCACCATGCTCAAGGCGCAGCGGTCCCGTGACAACGAGGCACTCCTGGAGGCCGCCCAGCAGAGCACCTTCGACGATTTCGTCGTGGCGATCTGGCGTACCTACACCCGGCCGGAGCAGCTGTCGCGTGCCCGCGGCTTCTTCTACGTCGTCGGACTGGCCGCGTACGGCCCCGAGGACTTCCATGAGTTCGTGGAGTCGATCGGCGACCTGACCGTGATGCTGTCCGCACTCGCGGAACGCGAAGGGCTCGACCCGAAGGAAGCGCGGGATGTGGCCACCGTCACCGTTGCCGCGATTCGCGGCCTCCTCCTGCAGGAGGTCCTGGCTCCCGGAACCCGCTCGGAGGACGCGGTCACCTTGATCCTGCGCATGAGGGAGGGCCGATCCGTTCCGCGATCACGTCCGAAGCGTTGAGCAGGCCCGTGACCCTGCCTGTGACGGGGATGTCCTCACGGCGACCGCCGAGGAGCGCGCGACTTGAGCTCTCGAACCTGTCTCGTGCCGGGTTCACTGGAGGCTCTGGCATGTACTGAGTCTGGTGGAGCTGAGTTTCTGGATCCTCAGGCCACGGTGCCCGGTCTCCTCCTCTCGCACTCCACGGGTGTCAGCCAGCCGGTCGCCGAGTGCCGACGCTGCCGGTTGTGGGAGATCTCCAGGTACTCGAAGATCGCGTTCGCCAGCTCCAGCCGGGTCCGCCACCTGCGCCGATCCAGTGGTTCGACCTGCGTACGCGACCAGGACGACTCGATCACCGCGTTGTCGCAGCAGTCTCCGATCGAGCCCGTGGAGGGCACCAGCCCGGACTCCTCGGCCCGGCGGGTGAAGGCCCAGGACCCGAATCACACCGCTCCTCGTCCACGAGGTCGTCATGGGCGACAATGGACGCGTGCCCGGACGCGGGCGGGTCGAGGAGAGGGGATGTCACCGGATGGAACCGGTCTCCATGGTCATCGGAGCGACGATCGCGCTCGGCGGTTTCCTCTTCGGCCGCCTGACGGCCCAGCGGCAGTCGAGGAGCACACTCGAACAGCAGCGCAGACAGGAGCAGGCGCGCGTCCTGAACAGCCCCCAGAACCCCCAGCCCCTCTGCGGCTGCGGACACCACCTGGTCTTCCACGACCAGGAGACCAAGAGGTGCCAGACCCAGGTGGTCATCCCCGGCCGCTGGACGGGGCAGGCCAGCTCCACCTACCGGCAGTGCATGTGCCAGGGATACCGGGGCCCGCTCCCCCTCGACGAGTACTACGCCCCCGACTACCTCAACGGAACCGACGGCTGACCCGCGGACCGTCCCGAACCCGAACGGGACCGTTCACGGCCACCCCGGACCGGCCCTTCCTCCAACAGTCGGCCCTCCCCCGCCGCCGCAACATGACCTTCCGTGAGCTCCCACGGCCCCGACCGCAAAGGCACCGGCTCACAGCGGCAGCTGCGTCCCCGGGATCTTGGCGAACCCTCCCCTTCCCACTGCCGGGCACCGGACCCACGGCGCCCCCGGCCCGGCCCCGACCGTTCCCGCGGCAGCGGGGCGCGACCATCGCCGCGGTGCGGGAACCTGGGACAGGGATGCTCCGGGATGACAATGTCCTCCCCCGGCACGAGAATGTCCCCGCACCGAACAGCCAGAGAGTGGACGTTAATACAGTGACGACCCCTGCACCCACGATCGACCAGCGCATCGCCGACGAACTCGGCGTGGGCGCGCACCAGGTCACCGCCACCGTCGAACTCCTCGACGGCGGATCGACGGTGCCCTTCATCGCGCGCTACCGCAAGGAGGCCACCGGAGCGCTGGACGACGTCCAGCTGCGCGCCCTTGAGGAACGCCTGCGCTACCTGCGGGAGCTGGCCGAGCGCCGGTCCGCGATCCTGGAGTCGATCCGCAGCCAGGGCAAACTGGACGACGAGCTGGAGGCCCGCGTCAACGCGGCCGACTCCAAGGCCCGTCTGGAGGACATCTACCTCCCCTACAAGCCCAAACGCCGGACCAAGGCGCAGATCGCGCGCGAGGCCGGGCTCGAACCCCTGGCCGAGGGGCTGCTGAACGACCCCCGCCAGGACCCCCAGGAGGCCGCCGCCGCCTTCGTCGACCCGGACCGGGAGGTGGCCGACGTCAAGGCCGCGCTGGACGGCGCCCGCGCCATCCTGGTCGAGCGCTTCGCCGAGGACGCCGACCTCACCGGGGTCCTGCGCGAACGGCTGTGGGAGAAGGGCCGCCTGGGGTCGGCCGTGCGCGAGGGCAAGGAGGAGGCAGGGGCCAAGTTCGCCGACTACTTCGACTTCGCCGAGCCCCTCACCAGACTGCCCTCCCACCGCGTCCTGGCCATGTACCGGGGCGAGAAGGAGGAGGTCCTCACCCTCACCCTGGAGCCGGAGGACGCCCCCGCCCCGAACGCCGACGGCACCACGCCCCGGAGCACCTACGAGAACGCCATCGCCCACCACTTCGAGATCGTGGACCGCGGCCGACCCGGCGACCGGTGGCTCCAGGAGACGGTCCGCTGGGCGTGGCGCACCCGCATCCTGGTACGCCTGGACATCGACGTGCGGATGCGGCTGTGGCAGCAGGCCGAGGACGACGGCGTCAACGTGTTCGCCGCCAACCTGCGCGACCTCCTCCTGGCCGCCCCGGCGGGAAGCCGGGCCACACTGGGTCTGGACCCCGGTCTGCGCACCGGTGTGAAGGTCGCGGTCACCGACGCCACCGGCAAGGTCGTCGCCACCGACACCATCTTCCCGCACGCACCGCGCCACAACTGGGACGCCTCCATCGCCAGCCTGGCCACACTGTGCGCCGCCCACGGCGTCGAGCTCGTCGCCATCGGCAACGGCACCGCCTCCCGCGAGACCGACAAGCTCGCCGCCGACCTGCTCCGGCTCCACCCGGAGCTGAAGCTCACCAAGGTGATGGTGTCGGAGGCCGGCGCTTCGGTGTACTCGGCCTCCGCCTACGCCTCCGAGGAGCTGCCGGACCTGGACGTGTCGCTGCGCGGCGCCGCCTCCATCGCCCGCCGCCTCCAGGACCCGCTGGCGGAGCTGGTCAAGATCGACCCCAAGTCGATCGGGGTGGGCCAGTACCAGCACGACCTGGCCGAGGCCAAACTGTCGCGCTCGCTGGACGCCGTGGTCGAGGACTGCGTCAACGGCGTGGGCGTGGACGTCAACACCGCGTCGGTGCCGTTGCTCACCCGGGTGTCGGGTGTGACCTCCACCCTGGCGCGCAACATCGTCTCCCACCGGGACGCCAACGGCCCGTTCCGGAGCAGGAACGCACTGCGCTCGGTGCCGCGGCTGGGCCCCAAGGCGTTCGAGCAGTGCGCGGGCTTCCTGCGGGTGCCCGGTGGCGACGACCCGCTGGACACCTCGGCCGTGCACCCGGAGGCCTACCCGGTGGTGCGGCGCATCCTGGACCGCGTGGGCACGGACCTGCCGACGCTGGTCGGCAACAAGGGTGTGCTGTCCACGGTGCGTCCCGAGGAGTTCGTGGACGACACGTTCGGCCTGCCGACCGTCACCGACATCCTCGCCGAGCTGGAGAAGCCGGGCCGCGACCCGCGTCCGGCCTTCACCACCGCCACCTTCAAGGAGGGCGTGGAGAAGCTGTCTGACCTGGAGCAGGGCATGGTCCTGGAGGGTGTGGTCACCAACGTCGCCGCGTTCGGCGCGTTCGTGGACGTGGGCGTGCACCAGGACGGACTGGTCCACGTGTCCGCGCTGTCGAACAAGTTCGTCGAGGACCCGCGCGAGGTGGTCAAGCCGGGCGACATCGTGAAGGTGAAGGTGCAGGACGTCGACATCCCGCGCAAGCGCATCTCGCTGACCATGCGTCTGGACGACGAGGCACCGGCCCCCGGGGGCCGCGAGGAACGGGGTGGCCGCGGTGGCGGCGACCGCCGTCGCGGTGGCGGCGGGAACGGCAACCGCGGAGGCGGCCCGAAGGCGGCCGACGGCGGCCGGCAGGGCGGCGGCAACGGAGGCGGGCGCGGCCAGAACAACCGCAACGCCCCCGCCTCCCAGGGGGCGATGGCCGAGGCGCTGCGGCGCGCAGGCCTGGGCAAGTGACCACGGGGGCGCCGCGGGCCTGAGAGCGCCGTCTCCCGGCGCGACCCCGCCCGCGCCGGGAGACGGTCGGCGGGGGCGGGGCGGCCCCGGCCGTGAGAGGGCGGGGACCGCGGAGTCCCCCCGCGTGTCCCCGTGTCCGCGACGGCCCCGTGCTCCGACGCGGCGGGACCGGCCCTCCCGAGCCTGGTCCGGTGCGCCGCAGGATATTCCGGATCATGGCATCCCGGAACTCTCTCGCGAGGGATGGGATAATTTACCGCCTTATCCTGACTCTTTACTCCGCCTCCGACGTGGCGATGGCCGTGACTTAAGTGTTTTCCGGCTCCAGGAGAAGGAGAACAACCGTGCGGACGACCCGGCGGGCTCCGGCGTCGTCGGAGCTGCGGATTCGATCATGTGGACCGGGGCGTCGGCCCGGGCGCTGCGAGCAGGCCGCCGACGGAGAACCGCAGGGCCCCGGCCAGGCACTCAGGGTGAGAAGGCCGTCTGGTCGGAGTCCTCGACGGCGTCCGCCAGGGGGCGAAATCTGACCCGGTCCGGATCCACCCCGTCGATCACCGCCGCGTGGGCGGTCAACGGCCGCAGGGCCTGGTACAGGCACAACAGGGCCCACAACTCCTGGCGTGCGCCCTGGGCCGTACGGGAGCGCAGCACCCCGCCGGGTACACGCAGGTCCGCCCTCACCAGACGGAAGAGGGTCTCCACCCGCCAGCGGTCCACGTGGAGACGGACCAGCTCCATGGCGGGTGCGGCCCGGGGATCGTGCAAAGTCGTCACCAGGGCGAAGACCTCGCTGGTGCCGTCGTCGTCGGTGACGCTGTACTCGACCACCCGTACCGTGACGCGCTCTCCGCGGCCCTCACCGCACAGCTGGGACAGGTAGGTGCCGTCCTCCAGGCGCCTGAGCACCGGCAGGGCGAAGGAGCCCGGGACCCGCCAGGCGAGCTGGGCGCCGGTGCCCGCGGCGGCGGTGTAGAGCTCGTAGGAGGCCAGGCCCCGGCCGGCCAGGACGACCATGTCCGGTCCGAGCCTGTCCAGCAGCCCGGCGAACAGGGTGTCCTCGTCCGCGTCGGTGGAGTCGAAGGCGGCACCGAGCAGGGCGAGGCTGCCGCACTCGGCCAGGGCCACCAGGCGCGCCCGGGGCGGGACGCCGCCGCCGGGGGTGGCGAAGGCGGCCGTGTTGCCCTCGCTGGCGGGCAGGTCGAAGACGGTGCAGTCCACGGCGACCCTGCGCAGGCCCCGCCACAGCGCCTCGGGGCGGTCGTCGGCCGCGGTCGGCTCCACGGTGCGCTCGAACAGCAGGCGGAGCGGTTCGGGGCCCAACCGCTCACGGGCGCGTGAGATGGCGCCGCCGGTCGGGATGGTGTGGTCCCGCCACCCACCCCGCGCCCAGCACAGCCCGGCCAGGAGGAAGCGCAGGACCTGTTCGTAGCCCTTGCCGAACTCCAGCCACATGGCCATCGTCAGATAGACCATCAGATGCGCGGGCAGGGCGCGGTCCCGCACCTGCCTACGACCGGTCGCGTCCAGGACCTCGTGGACCGCCGCCTCGGGAAAGGCCGTGGCCAGCAGGCCGATCGCCACATGGTCTGTCAGCCGGTCGCTGGTGACCGGGTCTTGCTGCGTCACCCGACGATGGTCCCACAGCCGACGGCCGTCAGTCCTTAAGTCACGGCCACCGCCCGATGTGGTGTCCCCTCCGAAGCGAGTACGACTGGTAGGCGGGGAATTTCCCGTTCTCCGCGCGGAGGGAGGAAGCGGTCCCGTGGCGGAGGAGGACTCCCGCGAGGGCAGCCCGCAGCGCCAGGCGGCAACTCCACGAGGAATTCGACGCGGCCGAGGACGAGCTCCTCCAGCGAAGGGCGGAACCGGATCGGCACCGCGCTGTCGAACAGCAGGAAGGGGAACCCTATGGGCAACACAGCGAAAATCATTGTGGCTGCCATAGCCGGTTACATCCTGGGCAGACGTAGGAAATTCAAGCTCGCGCTGACAGTGGCTGCCTACCTCGGCGCGAAGAAGTTGAAGCTCTCCCCCCAGAAGGTGTTCGGCGACCTCCGCAAGGAGGTGGCGGAACTTCCGATCGTGGGTGAGCTGACCGAGCAGTCCAGGGACCAGCTGCTCACCGCTGCCAAGTCGGCGGTCACCACGCTCGTGACGAAGTGGGCCGGAGACCTGGCCGAGAACCTCACCGACCGGACCGAGCAGCTCCGGGCCCGGGCCGAGGACAGCGCACCCGAGGGCTCGGAGGAGCCCGAGGAGGAAGAGTCGGAGGACTCCGACGAGGTCGCCGAAGCGGACGAGGCCGAGGAGCCCGAAGAGCCCGAAGAGGCCGAGGAAGCCGAGGAGCCCGCGAAGCCGGCCCGCCAGAGCACCGGCCGCTCACGCGCCACCACCAAGCGCAAGCGCTCCTCCGGGGTGAAGCGGGGTGAGGAGAGTGAGTGACCAGGACAAGGGTCCCCTCGCCAAACTGCGTGAGCTCGCAGACCGCAACGAGGGCACCGCCCGGCTCATGGACGCCGCACAGGACTACCTCTCGACCAAGGCGAGCAACGTGGTGAGCGGAGCCACGAGCGGCATCGGCAACACGGTGGAGCGTCTGACCGGGGAAGGCCCCGTGAGCGACGCGGTCGCCGGGGGCGCCAAGGGGGCGCTCCAGGGCGACGGCGTCCTCAAGGGCGCCATCTCGTCCGGGGCCAAGGGCCTGAAGGACAAGGCGAGCAAGGCTCTGGGCGGTGGAGGAGGGGGTTCCAGCTCGGGTGGCAAGGCCACCACGATCGTCGAGGACCTCGACGTCGGTGTTCCCCTCAGGGTCGCCTACAACCAGTGGACCCGGTTCCCCGACTTCGGCGACTTCGCCAAGGGCGTGCAGAACGTCGAGGAGGAGGACGAGACCACCACCAAGTGGCGGGCGAAGATCCTCTGGTCCAGCAGGAGTTGGAAGGGGACCGTCACCGAACAGATCCAGGACTACCGGATCGCCTGGACGTCGGAGGGCTCCAAGGGCACCACCAAGGGCGCGGTCACGTTCCATCCGCTCGGCGAGAACCTCACCCGGGTCCTCCTCGTCACGGAGTACTACCCGCAGGGCTTCTTCGAGAAGACCGCCAACCTGTGGCGGGCCCAGGGCCGGCGGCTGCGGCTCGACTTCAAGCTGTACCGGCGCCGGCTGATGATGCTGGCCCAGGAAGAGGGTGAGGAGCTGGAGGGCTGGCGGGGCGAGATCCGCGACAGCGAGGTCGTCGTGTCCCACGAGGACGCGGTGGCCGAGGAGGAACGCGACGAGGAGGAGTCGGAGGAGTACGACGAGAACGGGGACGGGGACGAAGCCGAGGAGTACGACGAGGGCGAAGGTGAGGAAGAGGGCGAGGACGAGGCGGAGGAGTACGACGAGGAAGAGGAAGAGGGCGGGGACGAGCGGTGACCGTCCCCGTGCGCGTTCCCGCCGGGGAAACCCGCGGCGGCAGGGGCGGTGACCGCCGCCGCGGCGACGGGAACAGTCGCCGGCGCGGCGGCCGTGGCAACGGCAGCGGTAACGCCCCCGCCCAGAGAGCGAGGGCCGACGTGCTGCGCCGCGCCGGTCCGGGCATGTAGGGGCCGAAGGCCGGCGTCCCGCCGCACGGTGTCCGTCGGAGTCCGAGCCGTTGCGGCCGCCCGGCCGGCTCGGACACACCGGGGCGGGCGTACCCGCCCGGGGGTCGCCGACGTTGTGCACCGGACGACACGCGCGGGCGTCGGGCGCGGTCACCAGACAGGACGCAACGGGGGCAGGTCCCCGCCGGCAAGGCCCCGGATGAGGCCGGCGAGTTCTGCACGCAGGACGGAGAGCCCACCCGGCCCCATCCGCTCCCCGACCCGCGCCTCCAGCTCATGAAGGACGCGTCCCGCCACGGCGAGGTGTTCGTCGGCCCGGTCGGTGAGGACCACCAGGCGGCGGCGTCCGCCTTCCGTGTGCTCGACGCGCCGCACGTAGCCGTGCTCCTCCAGGTAGGCGACGATCTGCCCGGCGGCCTGCTTCGTCACGCCCAGGCGTTCGGCCAGTTCGGAACTGGTCGCCCCTCCGTGCCGCAGCACCTGGAAGGCGAGCCCGTGGATCGGCCGGAGCTCGTCGTAGCCTTCCGAGTCGACCTCGCGTACGAACTCGGCGAGCACCAGTTGGAAGGCCATTCCCAGAAGGAAGGTCAGTTCTGCGCGCTCCAGCGGGTCGTCCATGCACCCATCTTGACACACACGAGTAAAGTTACTTTACTGAGGCGAGTAAAGCCACTTTACACAGGAGGACCGATGGTCATCATCACCGAGACCGGTGCCCGTACCACCTCAACCCCAGCCGGCGTCATGGCCGCCCTGGCCGGCCCCAGCCAGGGCAGCCACCACCTGAGCACGTGGCGCGTGCGGATGGCGGCGGACGCCGCCTCGCCCGAGCACGTGATCGACCGGGACCAGGTGTGGATGCCCGTCTCCGGAAAATTCGGCGTCAGCGTCGACGGCGAGGAGTCCGAGATGGCGCCCGGCCAGGCGGCCCTCATCCCCGCCGGAGCGGTACGCCGGGTACACACCGGCGAGGAGCACGGCGAGGCGCTCGTGTGCATGGTCCCCGGAGGTCGGGCCACGGTGGTGGGCCGAAAGGGGTCTGTTCCCCTGCCCTGGGCCGAGTGACTCCGGGACCGCTCAGCCGTTCGGGCGCCGCGCCCGGTCCGTCAGGGCGCGCAGCAGGTCCTCGGCCACCGGCAGCGTCCGCAGTTCCTCCGGGCCCGGAAGGCGGTCGTCGGTCGGACCCCCGAGTTCGAGGACCTCGTTGTGCAGGCGCTCCATGGTGACGTCGAGCCGGTTGGCGGTCTCCGCCGCCTCCCTGAGCTCGTCGAGCAGGTCCCGGGGCACGTCCCTGGCGTACTTGTAGTAGATCTTGTGCTCCAGGCTGGCCCAGAAGTCCATGGCGATCGTGCGGATCTGGATCTCCACGGGGACCTGCTCGGTGCGGTCGGACATCCGCACCGGCGTCTCGACCAGCAGGTGCAGGCTCCGGTACCCGTTCGGTTTGGGCGCCCCGACGTAGTCCTTGACCTCCGTCACACGAATGTCCTCGTGCCCGGACAGCATGTCCCGGATCGTGTACACGTCCGACACGAAGCTGCAGGTGATGCGGATCCCGGCGATGTCGAGGATGGTGGCCCGGATGTCCCCCAGATCCAGGGAGCAGCCCCTGCGGCGCGCCTTCTCCATGATGCTGGTGGGCGACTTCAGCCGCGAGCTGACGTGCTCGATCGGGTTGTGGTCGTGGACGTAGCGGAACTCCTCGTTGAGGATGTTCACCTTCGCCATCGTGGTGTCGATGGCGAACTTGTACGACATCAGGAAGCGGGCGACGTCGTCGCGTGCCTCCGACAACGCCTTGGACGCGTCGTCGTCCCCCATCAGCCACCCCCGTGTCCCCGTCGACTCATGCTAGCGCCCGCAACAGGGCGACGCGGGGGCGGCCGGGCCCGCTACCTGGGCGCGAAGGAGACCTCCGACCAGAGCGCACGCACGGGGGCGTCCGCGGTGCGCAGCGCGTCCTCGACGTCCCACACCCGGACCGCGGTGGCGTCGGCGGTCACCGCGGGCCACCCCGGGTCCCCCGTGGCGGCGAAGTCGCGCCAGGCCGCCACCATGCGCGCGGACAGGGCCTCGTGGGCCCCGGTCGGTTTGCCGCCGAGGAGGAACAGCGCGAAGTCCGTGTCCAGGTTGCCGAACGCGAACGGCAGGTCCAGGGCGTGGCACGCCCCCAGACGGCCCTCCATGGCGGGGCTCTCGAAGGCCAGCCGGAAGAGGTGGGAGCGCCCCCCGCCGAAGGCGTGCGCCCGGGCGAAGCGCACCGTGTACTCGTTGAACAGGGCGTCGCCCTGGATGGCGGCGTACAACTGGCGCAGGGAGGCACCGGGGTGGGCGGAGCGGTAGGCGGCGACCGCGCCCTCTCCGAGCCCGAGACCGGCCGCGGTCACGGCGAGGGCCGCCTCGTCGTCGATCTCCACGGACTGGCCCAGCTCGGTGAACAGGCGGTACTCGTGGGCGTTGTGCCCGGTGAGCAGGTCCACCCCGGCGGCCTCACCGCTCGCGACGGCCTCCAACGGGGGCCGGGGCAGCTCTGGGCCCCCGACGACGGGGGCGAAGCAGGTGAAGGCCTTGGCGCGCACACCGCCGGAGGACCGTGACGAAGAGGAGGCCAGGACCGTGTCGACGGCCTCCAGCACCGCCTCCGGCGGTAGCTCGGCGAGGGCGTCGGCGGTCAGGGGGACCCCCGCCGCGGCGGCCACGCGTTCGGAGACGGACCGGGCGGTGTCCACGGTGACCATGTCTGCGGGAACACTGTGCGCGACCGCCCGGCGGAAGAGCCCCTGGGCCACGGGGGACGCCATCAGGCACACCACGGATCCGGCACCGGCCGACTCCCCCGCGACCGTGACGTTGTCCGGGTCGCCGCCGAAGGCCGCGATGTTGTCCCGCACCCAGCGCAGTGCCGCCGCCTGGTCGAGCAGCCCCCGGTTGTCGGGGCGGCCCGGCACGTGTCCGAAGCCCTCGAAACCGACCCGGTAGTTGACACCGACGACCACGAGCCCGCTCTCGGCCAGGCGGGTGCCGTCGTAGGTGGCCTCGGAGGAGGCGCCGACGATGTACGCGCCGCCGTGGATCCACACGAGGACCGGCGCGCGGTCGCCCTCACGCGCGGCCGACCACACACTGAGCGAGAGGCAGTCCAGGGGCGTGTCCGCGTCCCAGGGCGCGGCACCGAGGAGTTGGGCGCCCTGCGGGGGCGGCGGGCCGAAGGCGGTGCAGTCGCGGACGCCGTCCCAGGAGGGTGCGGGCGCGGGGGCCGAGAAGCGGAGGTCGCCGAACGGGGCCGCGGCGTAGGGGATGCTGCGGTGGACGGTGACCCCGCCGCTCTCGGATCGTTGGGACGTGGCGCCCCGGACCCGTCCGGCCGTCGTCTTCGCTGTGTGTTCGGCGTCCACGTGCGTCCTTCCCTCGGTTCACGACACCCCCACCTAACAACGTTAGGTAGGGGTGCGCAAGACCCCGGGGCGGCCCTCCGCCGCCGGACCTCGCTCCGCCGCACCCGGCCCGCGCGTCCAGCGACACCCGGCGGGCCGAACATCCCGCGCGAACGGCAGCCGGTAACATACCACCCGGTCGGTATGAACACGCGAACGAAGGGTACCCATGCGCGCCATCCAGATCACCGAGTTCGGCGGACCCGAGGTCCTCAGGGCCACCGAACTGCCCGACCCCGTACCGAACCCCGGCGAGGTGCTCGTCGACGTCACCCGCTCGGGCATCAACTACGCCGACACGCACCAGGCGGAGAACAGCTACCTGTCGCCCGCGACCCTCCCGCTGGTTCCCGGCATGGAGATCGCCGGGCTCACCCCGGACGGCCACCGGGTCGTCGCCCTGACCAACAGCGGCGGTTACGCCGAGCGGGCCACCGCCGCCCCCGGCATGAGCTTCGAGATCCCCGACGAGGTGTCCGACGACGACGCCCTCGCCCTGGTCGTCCAGGGCGCCACCGCGTGGGTGCTGCTCAGCAAGACCGCGCGGATGGACCCCGGCGAGTCGGTCGTCGTACACGCGGCCGCCGGAGGCGTGGGCACGCTCGCCGTCCAGCTCGCCAAGCGGTTCGGCGCGGGGCGCGTCATCGCGGTGGCGGGCAGCGAGAGGAAGCGCGACCTGGCGCGGGAGCTGGGCGCGGACGCCGTCGTGGACTCCGCGGCGCCCGACATGACCGAGGCCCTGATCGAGGCCAACGGCGGCCGCCGGGTGGACATCGTGCTGGACATGGTCGGCGGCCGGGTGACCGACGAGAGTGTGCGGGCCCTCGCGCCGTTCGGCCGCCTGGCGTTCTACGGGATGGCCTCGCGCGAACTGCCCAGCCCGGTCCAGCCGGCCAACCTGATGCGGTTCTCCACCACGGTGGGCGGCATGTGGCTGCCCCACACGTGGCTGCTGCCGGGCGAGGTGATGGGGACGGCGATGGCGGAGCTCTTCTCGCTGGTGGCCGGGGGACACCTGAGGCCGGTACTCGGCGAGACCTACCCGCTCGCGGAGGCGTACCGCGCGCACGAGGCACTGCGGTCCAGGGGCACGATCGGCAAGCTCACCCTCGATCCCCGCGCCTGAGCATCCGGCGCCGGCCGCCGGCCTCCGATGGAAGCGAAACGCCACCTTTATGACGTAGATTCCGACGATGCGCCGGGGCGGGCACGGACGGCCCGCACCGGAGGCCGGGTCGGCCCGTGCCCGGGTGGCGGCGCCGGGGACGCCCCCGGGGCCCACCCCGCGTCCGCGGCCGGCGCACGGCGGTCGCCTCCCCCGGCCGGCCTACGCGGACGGGGACCGGTAGACGAGGTCGGCGTACTCGCGGTGGCGCTGGATCCACCCCTTGACGTAGGGGCACAGCGGCAGGACGGACAGTCCGCGCGAGCGGACGTCGTCCAGCGCGGCGCGGGTCAGGGCCCCGGCCAGCCCCCGCCCCTCGAAGGCGGGGTCGATCTCCGTGTGGGTGAAGGTGATCATGTCGTCGGTGAGGATGTACTCGGCGTGCCCGGCGACCTCGCCGTCGGCGGTGATCTCGTAACGGCGCTGGTCCCGCCGGTCGACGACGTCGGCTGTCATGGGGAGTCCTCATCCTGTCGGTCGGAGGCGGGGGGCGTGGCCCGCGCCGCCATTGTCCCGCTTCGGCGACGCGCGCGCCTCTTGCGGCACGCACCTTCGGGGACGTAGAGTCTCCGTTGCATACCGACCAGTCGGTTTAAGGAGAACGTGATGACTTCCCGGTTCAGCGGCCGGACCGCCATCGTCACCGGCGCGAGCCGCGGCATCGGCCTGGCCATCGCCCGGCGGCTCGTCGACGAGGGCGCGCGCGTGTGCGTCACCGCCCGCAAGCCCGAACCCCTCCGGGAGGCCGTCGAGGAGCTGGGCGGCCCCGGACACGCCATCGGCGTACCGGGGCGGGCGGACGACCCGCAGCACCAGGACGAGGCGATCGCCGCGACGCTGGAGGCCTTCGGCAGCGTCGACCTGTTCGTCAACAACACCGGCATCAACCCGGTGTACGGGCGGATGGTGGACCTGGACCTGGACGCGGCCCGCAAGATCGTCGAGGTCAACGCCCTGTCCGCGATCTCGTGGGTGCAGAAGGCGTACAAGGCCTGGATGTCCGAGCACGGGGGGGCGATCGTCAACGTCTCCTCCGTCGCCGGACTCAAACCGGCCCCCGGTATCGGCTTCTACGGGGCCACAAAGGCGATGCTCATCCACATCACCGAGGAGCTCGCCGTCGAACTGGGCCCGGGTATCCGCGTGAACGGGGTCGCCCCGGCCGTGGTCAAGACCAGGTTCGCCGCCGCCCTGTACGAGGGCCGCGAGGAGAAGGTCGCCGCCGAGTACCCGCTCGGCCGTCTGGGCGTACCCGAGGACGTGGCGGGCGCGGTCGCGTTCCTGCTCTCCGAGGACGCCGCGTGGATCACCGGCCGCACGCTCGTCCTCGACGGCGGCGTCACCCTGACCGGAGGCGTCTGACATGGATCTGACCGACAGCGGGGTGGTCGTCACCGGCGCCGGCAACGGCATCGGCGCGGCGATCGCCCGTCGACTGGCCGGGGCCGGTGCCCGCGTGGTGGTCAACGACCTCGACGCGGGGGCCGCCGAGGCCGTGGCCGCCGAGATCGGCGGGCTCGCGGTTCCGGGCGACGCCGCGAGCGAGGCGGGTGTCACCGCGCTCATCGCCGAGGCCGGCGCCCACCTGGGCGCCATCGACCTGTACGCGGCCAACGCGGGGGTGGGCGTGGGCGGCGGCCCGGAGGCCTCCGAGCAGGACTGGGACCTCGCCTGGCAGGTCAACGTGATGGCGCACGTCCGCGCCGCACGGGAGCTGGTGCCCGGTTGGCTGGAACGGGGCAGCGGCCGTTTCCTGTCCACCGTGTCCGCGGCCGGCCTGCTCACGATGCTGGGCAGCGCGCCGTACTCGGTGACCAAGCACGCCGCCCTGTCCTTCGGCGAGTGGCTGTCCGCCACCTACGGGGACCGCGGGATCACCGTCCAGTGCATCTGCCCGCTCGGGGTGCGCACGAACCTGCTGGAGTCCAGCGGGGACACCGGCAGGGCCATCCTGGCGGCCGACGCGATCACCCCGGAGGAGGTCGCGGACGCGGTGATGGCCGGTCTGGCCGACGGACGGTTCCTGATCCTGCCGCACCCCCAGGTCGCCGACTACTACGCGGCCAGGGCCGAGGACACCGACCGCTGGCTGACGGGGATGCGCCGCCTCCAGGCCAAGGTTTTCGAGGGGAACACATGAGTGAGGGACACCCGGAACTTCCCGGGCTCGACCTGGACCGGTTGCGCGCACACCTGGACGGCGGCCTGCCCGGGCTGCTCTCCGGGCCGCTGCGCGGGAGGGTGGTCGCGGGAGGCAAGTCCAACCTGACGTACGTGGTCTCCGACGGGACCGGCGACTGGGTCGTGCGCCGCCCCCCGCTCGGACACGTGCTGGCGACCGCCCACGACATGTCCCGGGAGTACCGGGTGATGACCGGGCTCCGGGACACCTCCGTCCCGGTCCCCCGCACACACCTGCTGTGCGAGGACCCCGACGTGCTGGGAGCGCCGTTCTACGTCATGGAGTACGTGGAGGGCACGCCCTTCCGCACCCGGGACGAGATCGCGCCCCTGGGCCCGGACACCGCGCGCAGGGTGGCGGAGGAGCTGATCGCGACCCTGGGCGAGCTGCACGCGGTGGTGCCCGAGGAGGTCGGGCTGGGCGGCTTCGGGCGCCCGGAGGGCTTCCTGGAGCGCCAGGTGCGCCGGTGGCGCAAGCAGCTGGACGCCTCACGCAGCCGGGACATCCCGGGGATCGACGAACTGCACGGGAAGCTCGCCGCGACCCTGCCCGAGCAGTCGGCGCCCGCGATCGTGCACGGGGACTACAGGCTGGACAACGTCCTGGTCACACCGGAGGGCCGCATCAACGCGGTGCTGGACTGGGAGATGGCCACGCTCGGCGACCCCCTCGTGGACCTGGGTCTGATGCTCGTCTACCAGCAGCAGCCCGTGGGGGTCGACAAGGTCCCCGCGACGTCCGCGGAGGGGTTCCCCCCGCCGGAGGAACTGGTGGCGATGTACGCCGCCACGACCGGCCGTGACGTCTCCCGGCTCGGCTGGTACGTGGCGCTGGGCTGCTTCAAGCTCGCCGTCATCGCGGAGGGCATCCACTTCCGGCACAGCAGGGGACTGACCGTCGGCACGGGCTTCGACCGGATCGGCGACGTGGTCGCCCCCCTGGTGGAGCGCGCCCACACCATGCTCAAGGAGGACTGATGGACTTCGCCTACGACGAGGAGACCGAGGAGCTTCGCCAGAAGCTGCTGGCCTTCATGGACGAGCACGTCTACCCGGCCGAGGCGGTGATGGAGGAACAGCTCGCCGCGCGCGACGACCCCTGGTCGACCGCGCCGGTCGTGCGCGAACTCCGGGCCGAGGCGCGCAAGCGGGGGCTGTGGAACCTGTTCCTGGCCGGACACCCGGAGCACGGCGGGCTGAGCAACCTCCGGTACGCGCCGCTGGCCGAGATCACCGGCCGCAGCCCGAGGCTGGCGCCCGCCGCGCTCAACTGCGCGGCGCCCGACACCGGGAACATGGAGGTGCTGACGATGTTCGGCACCCCCGAGCAGAAGAAGCGGTGGCTGGAGCCCCTGCTGGCCGCGGACATCCGCTCGGCGTTCGCGATGACCGAGCCCGCCGTGGCCTCCTCCGACGCCACCAACATCACCACCAGCATCGTCCGCGAGGGTGACGAGTACGTCGTCAACGGGCGCAAGTGGTTCATCACCGGTGCGCTCAACCCCGAGTGCGCCGTATTCATCGTGATGGGCAAGACCGACCCCGACGCGGACCGGCACCGCCAGCAGAGCATGGTGCTGGTGCCGCGCGACACCCCCGGGCTGACGGTCCGGCGCGGCATGTCGGTGTACGGCTTCGACGACAGCGACCACGGCGGCCACGCGGAGGTGCTGTTCGAGGACGTGCGGGTACCCGCCGAGAACCTCGTCGGCGGCGAGGGCGAGGGGTTCGCCATCGCCCAGGCCCGGCTGGGCCCCGGCCGCATCCACCACTGCATGCGGCTCATCGGCATGGCGGAGCGGGCCCTGGAGCTCACCTGCCGGCGCGTACTGGACAGGGTGGCGTTCGGGCGGCCCCTGGCCGAGCAGGGCGTGGTCCGGGAGTGGATCGCCGAGGCCCGCGTGTCCATCGAGCAGCTGCGTCTGCTGGTGCTCAAGACCGCTTACCTGATGGACACGGTCGGCAACCGCGGCGCGCACACGGAGATCCAGGCGATCAAGATCGCCACCCCGCGCACGGTGGAGTGGATCATGGACAAGGCGATCCAGGCGCACGGCGCCGCCGGTGTCAGCCAGGACCTGCCGCTGGCCGGGTGGCTGGCGGGCGTGCGGTCCCTGCGGCTGGCCGACGGCCCCGACGAGGTGCACCTGCGCTCCCTCGGCCGGGCCGAGCTGCGCAAGTACCGCTAGGTCGTGTTCCCGGGCCCCTCCGGGCCCGCGTCACACGCCGGGCGGGGAGGGGCCGGGGAGGCGTTCCCCGGCCCCTCCCGGCGGTTCAGGCCCCGGTGCGCAGCCCCGCCACGAGCAGATCGGCGAAGTGGCGGCCGACGTCCTCGCCGGTGAGCGGCCCTCCCGGGTGGTACCAGGTGCTCAGGTGGTGGACCGAGCCGAAGAAGTAGTTGACCACCAGGTCCGCCGAGACGTCGGCGCGGAAGACGCCCTCGCTCTGGCCCCGGGCCACCATGTCGCGGAAGACCTCGTGGTATCCGCGCCGTTCGGCGCGCACGGCGCGCTGCTTCTCCTCGCTGAGCTGGTGCATGGAGCGGAAGAAGATGACGGTGTCGTCCAGGTTGGCGACGCTGGTGACGATGACGTCGGCGGCCGCCGCGTGGACGCGTTCGACCACCGGTGCCTCGCGTTCGGCGATGCGGACCAGGTGCTCGGTCTGCATGCGCAGGACCCGGGCGTAGATCTCGTAGAGCAGGTCGTCCTTGGACCCGAAGTAGTGGTACATCGCGCCCTTGGTGACGCCCGCGGCGAGGACGACCTCCTGGACGGACGTCCCCTCGTAGCCCCGTTCGGCGAACAGCCTCGTCGCCGCCCCGAGCAGCCGTTCGGGAACGGACCTGCCCCCCGTAGCCGGGTCGACCGCCTGTTGTGCTCGCGCCATGTCCTGCCTCACCTCGTGCCCCCGCCGTCCTGAGGACGCCCGTCGGGACAGCATACCGACCGGCTGGTACCTCGCGCGCACACCGAGTGGCCGCATGTCCGGCAGCGGGGGCTCAGACCGCGACCACGTCCACCACGCGGCCGTCGGGGTCGGTGAGGGTGTGGCGGCCGGGCTCCAGCGGCGGCATGGCGAGCCGGGCGTCCACGGTGAAACCGAGGCGGACCGCGCCCGTGGAGCGCTCGGCCGTCGCCGGATAGATCTCGAACACCACGCCCTCGGCCAGCACCGCGGCGTGGTGCGGGGCTCCCCCGCCGTGCTGTTCACGGACGAAGCCCAGACCGAGCGCGGCGTAGAACGCACGGCACTCCTCGGTGCGGCCGGTGTAGATCACCACGAGGGTGGCCCTGGGGGTGGCCACCATCCCCGCCGGCCGTGCCGGGCCGGGCGCGCCGGCGCCCGGGGGCGGCGCCGCGGACGGCCCCCCTTCGAGGAACTCCCGCGCGCGGGCGTACTTGGCGCGCAGCCGTTGGGCCTGCTCGGCCGGCAGCGCCGCCAGACGGCCCTCGTCGGAGTTGTGGCGGTTGTCGGCGAGCTTGACCAGCCGCCCCAGGGGGTCGGCCGCGGCCCGGCGCACCATGTCCCCGTAGGACTCCCCCGGCCTGCGGCTCACCGACTCCACCGCGCGCACGACCGCCTCCGGGCACCCCCTGCCGCGCAGGTCGTCGGCGGTGATCGGGGTGTCCTCCAGGACGTCGTGCAGCACCCCCGCCATCTGGGCGTGCAACCCGTGGGGGGCGAGCAGGTCGCGGACCGCGAACACGTGCTCGCTGTAGGGGCGTCCCGCCCTGTCGACCTGCCCGGCGTGGGCGGACCATGCCAGGCGCGAGGCCTGGTCCAGCGTCATCTCCACGGTGTACGCCCCCTGTCCCGTCGGCCTTGCCACCGACCTGACGGTACCCCCGCGAGGGCCCCCCGGCCAGACCCGCCCGCGCTGCCCGCCCGCGCTGCCCGCCCGGCGGGACGGGGGCCGGGCGGGCACGCGGGTGCCTGCCGGGAGCGGGGCCCTCAGGGCGCGGTGTAGTTCTGCGCGTACTCGGCGGTCGGCGGGACGGGGGTGATGACGTCGACGAGGACCCCGGAGGGGTCGGCGACGATGAAGTGCCTCTGCCCGAAGTCCTCGGTGCGGATCTTTAGCTCGGGGCGCAACCCGCCGCGCACGACGAGGCGCTCCCACTCGGCGTCCACGTCCGCCACCTCGAAGTTGAGCAGCAGCCCCTGGACGGGTTTGCGGTAGCCCGCGGGGAGGGTGGGGTGGCGGTGGTCGAGCAGCGCCAGTTCCCGGTCGGGCGGTCCGGGTCGGCGCAGGCTGACGTACCAGTCGGCCGCGAAGGCCTCCTCGAAGCCGAACAGGTCCACGTAGAAGTCCCGCGACTCCCGGATCCGGGTGGTGCCGATGACCGGGTAGAAACCGTTGAGCTCCATGACTCCCCTTTTCGCATACCGTCAGTATGTGAAGTAAGCTATTCACGTACCGTCGGTATGTCAAACAGGTGGGGGGCACATGTCCGCGGAGACCGGGAGCCGGGCCCGACAGCGCGAGCGCACCAGGAGGGCCCTTCTGCGCGAGGGCCGCAGGCTGTTCACCGAACACGGGTACGGCGGTGTGGGCCTGAGCGGGATCGTGGAGGCCGCCGAGGTCACCAAGGGGGCCCTCTACCACCACTTCGAGGGCAAGCCGGGCCTTTTCCACGCCGTCCTGGAGGAGGTCCAGGGGGAGGTCGCCTGCGCCGTGGCGGAAGCCGCCGACGCGCACGAGGACCCGTGGGACCAGCTGAGAGCCGGGTGCCGGGCCTTCCTCCGCGCCAGTACCGCACCGGATGTGCGGCGGATCATGCTGGTGGACGGGCCCGCCGTGCTCGGTTGGAGCGCCTGGCGGTCCCTGGACGAGGCCGGGTCGGCACACCACCTGCGGGAGGCGCTCACCGGCCTCGTCGAGGCGGGGGTCCTGCGGCCCCAGCCGGTGGCGCCCCTGGCCCACCTGCTGTCCGGGGCCATGAACGAGGCCGCCCTGTGGCTGGCCGGCAGCGGGGGCCCCGAGAGCCTGGACGACGTCTGGACCGCTCTCTCGGGGATCCTGGAGTCTCTGCGCGCCAGGTGATCCCGGCGGCGGCCGGGGTCTCGGACCGCTTCCGGACGCTATCGTGGCCCCCATGGCGCAGAGCACCGGAACGGCGGCGGACACGGACGGGGACGAGGGGTTCCGCGACGACTTCGTCGGCCGGTTCTCGGAGTACTGGCAGTCGCAGGGCCGCCCCAGGACCGAGGGGCGCATCGTGGGCTACCTGCTCGTGGCCGACCGCGACGCGGTGAGCGCCGAGGAGATCGCCGACGGCGCCCGGGTCAGCCGGGGGTCGGTGTCCCAGTCGGTGCGCCGCCTGCGGGAGATGGGCTTCGTCGCCCTGGTCGGGGAGCCGAACCGGCGCTCACGGCTGGTCACCATGGACGAGGACGTGTGGGGCGGGTTCCTGCGCAACGAGCGCACCTACCTGCGCCGGCAGAGGGAGCTCGCCGCGACCGCGCTGGACCGGCTGCCCTCGCTGAGCCCGCCCGCGCGCAACCGCCTGCGCAACATGCACGACTACATGAGCTGGCTGGACGACTACCACGACACCCTCCTGTCCCACTGGGAGGAGTACAAGGCCCAGCGGGGCCAGGAGCCGCCCAAGGACCGCCCCGCCTGAGGGGCGCCGCCTCAGAAACGCTCGTGCGGGATGACCAGCGGCGTCCGCGTGCGCGGGTCGGGCACCACGTCGCACGGCAGCCCGAACACCTCCTCCACCAGGGCCGCGGTCACGACCTGCCCGGGTGCGCCGTCCGCGACCACGCTCCCCCTGTTCATGAGGACCAGGCGGGTCGCGAACCGGGCCGCCTGGGCCAGGTCGTGCAGGACGGCGACGATCGTGCGCCCCTGGCGGTGCAGGTCGGCGAACAGCTCCAGCAGGTCGTACTGGTGCGCGATGTCCAGGAACGTGGTGGGCTCGTCCAGCAGCAGGACGTCGGTGTCCTGGGCCAGGACCATCGCCACCCACGCGCGCTGCCGCTGGCCGCCGGAGAGCGAACCGACCTGGGTGTCGGCCCGGTCGGCCAGCCCGGTGAGCTCCAGCGCCCGGGAGATCGCCGTCTCGTCCTCGGGGCTCCACTGGCGAACCAGCGTGTGGTGGGGGAAGCGCCCGCGGGCGGCCAGGGCACGCACGGTGATGCCCTCGGGCGCGACCGGGCTCTGCGGCAGGAGCGCCATCTGGCGGGCGACCGCCTTGGCGCGCTGGCCCCGGATGTCGCTGCCGTTGAGGAGCACCCGGCCCGACATCGGCTTGTTGACGCGGCCCAACGCCTTGAGCAGGGTCGACTTGCCGCACCCGTTGGGTCCGACGATGACGGTGAACTCCCCCTCGGCCACACCGAGGTCCAGGTCGCGCACGACCGGTTCGGCCCCGTACCCCAGGGTGAGGCCCTCAGCAGACAGCACCGGACTCACAGCACGCCCTTTCGCCATTCACGAACCAGAAGGTAGCCCAGGTACACGCCCCCGAGCCCCATGGTGAAGATCCCGACCGGCAGCCCGTCGCCGACCGGCGACTGCTGCACGGCCAGGTCGGCCGCCACCAGCAGGAGCGCACCGACCAGGGCGGACAGCGCCAGGTTGGGGCCGGGGGCCCCGCTGAGCCTGCGGGCGATCTGCGGGGCGGTCAGGGACACGAACGCGATCGGGCCGGCGACGCTCACGGCGGCGGCGGAGAGCACCACCGACAGGACGACGGCGCCGATCCGGGTCCGGGAGGCGCTCGCGCCGAGGGAGTCGGCCATCTCGTCGCCCATCTCGTTGACGGTGACGGGCCCCGCCAGTGCCACCACGAAGGGCAGCGCCAGGAGCAGCACCCCCCAGATGGTCGCGGCGTGCTCCCAGGCCCGGGCGCCCAGGCTGCCGTTGATGTAGGCGGACAGGACGCCGGCCTGGTCCCGGGCCATCACGGACACCACGAAGTGGGTGAACGCCTGCGCCATCGCGGCCACGCCGATCCCGGCGACGATGAGGCGCCCCGGGTGGCGCAGCCCGGTGCCGGTGGCCGAGGCGACGACCACCATGGCCAGGGCGGAGCCCGCGAGGGCGCCCAGCGGCACCGGGACGACGCCGGGAAGGACGAGGGCCGCGAAGGCGGCTCCCGCCCCTGCCCCCGCACCGAGTCCGATGACGTCGGGGCTGCCCAGGGGGTTGCGGGTGACGGACTGGAAGAGCGATCCCGCCAGGCCCAGCGCGGCTCCGGTGCCGACGGCGACGGCCAGCCGGGGACCGCGCAGGCGTTCGAGGACGAACGTCTCGGTCGCCTCCCCGGCGCCCGCGAGGACGGCGGGAAGGCGGGTGAGGGGGATGCCGAGCCGTCCCAGGGCGAGGGTCGCCGCCGCGGCGGCGACCAGGAGCACCAGGAGGAGCACCGCCCACAGGACGGAGCGCGGGTGCACGGGGAGCGCGACCGGCCCGAGCGCGAGCACGGGCGGGGTGGCGCGGCGCGGCGGCGGCGGCCGACGCGTCCGGGTGGCGGTCCGGGTCATGGGGCGCTCCGCATCTTCCGGACCGCGTACAGCAGGACCGGGGCTCCGACGAACGCCGTGACCACGCCGACCATCAGCTCGGTGGGCCGGACGATCGTGCGGCCGACGACGTCGGCGACCAGCAGCAGGGTGGGGCCGACCAGCAGGGCGAACGGTACCTGGACGCGGAAGTCCACGCCGACCAGGGCCCGCACCACGTGGGGGACGGCCAGGCCGACGAAGGCGATGGGGCCGGCCGCCGCCGTGGCTCCGGCGGCGAGCACAGTGCCCGCGACCAGCCCCGCGGAGCGGGTCCACAGGGTGTTCGCGCCGGTGGCGATCGCCGCCTCCTCCCCCAGGGCCAGGGCGTTGAGGCCCCCTGCGACGAGGAACGCCAGCAGGACGCCGACACCGATGACGGGCAGCACGGAGAGGATGACGTCGTAGCCGCGACCGCCCAGGGAGCCGACCACCCAGTAGCGGTAACTGTCGAAGGTGTCGGGCATGCTCAGTGCCACCGCCTGGACGTAGGCGGTGAGCACGGCGGAGACCACCGCCCCGGCCAGGACGAGGCGGACCAGGCCGCCGTCGCCGCCCCGGCTTCCCACGGTGTAGGCGGCCAGTCCGGCCACGAGCGCGCCGGGCAGCGCCCACCAGACCGTGCCCGTGACGGAGGTGGGGCCGAACAGGGCGGTGGCGGTGACCACCCCGGCGGCGGCGCCCGCGTTGACGCCCAGGAGCCCGGGGTCCGCGAGGGGGTTGCGCGTGATGCCCTGCATGAGGGTGCCCGCCAGGGCGAGGGCGGCCCCGGCGACGATGCCGAGGAGGGTGCGCGGGTAGCGGCTCTCCACCACGGTGGTGGTGAAGGGGTCGGCCCCGCCCGTGAGCACCTGCCACACCTCCAGGGGTGAGGTGGGTCTGCTGCCCATGACGAGGCTGAGGAGGGCCGCCCCGGCCAGGGCCGCGACGCCCGCGCCGAGCATGAGCGCGGCGCGGGCGGGGCCCGTGCGGGACGGCGCCGTGAGTGTCTTCACGTTCGCCTTGCCGGTGGGGGTCAGCTGTCGGTGTTGGCCGCGGCCTCTTCGATCAGGGGCACGTAGCGCTCGATGACCCAGGGGACGGTGAGCGGGTTGATGATCGAGGACGCGGTGACGAAGGAGGTGTCCTCGGCGGCGACCACGGCCCCGCTCTCGATGGCGGGAATGGCCGCGTAGAGCTCCTGGTCCTCGATCTCGGCGCGCGTCTCCTCGTCGGTGTAGAACGTGAAGATCAGGTCGCTGTCGGCGAGCTGGTCGGCGTTCTCCAGACCGATGATGGCGGAGTCGGTGCCCTCGGTCTCGGGAAAGGTCTCGACGACGGGGTCCACGGTCAGGCCCAGCCCGCGCACCATCGCGACGCGCTGCTCGTCGGGGAGGAAGACGCCGAGCGTGCCGGGGCCGTCGGTGTAGACGTAGGAGAAGCTGAGGTCGGCGAACTGCTCGTTGGCCGCCGCGGCCTCGGTGAACTGCCCCTCGATGTCCTCGATGAGGCCCTGTGCCTCGTCGGGGCGGCCCAGCGCCTCGCCGATGATCTCGATCTGCTGGTCCCAGTCGGTGCTCCACGGGAGCTCGGGGTAGGCGACCGTCGGGGCGATGTCGCTCAGGATGTCGTACTGCTCCTGGGTGACGCCGGACCAGGGGGCGAGGATGACGTCCGGAGCGAGCTCGATGATCGCCTCGAAGTCGATGTCGTCGGCTCCGGCGAACTGCGCGGGCAGCTCCTCGCCGGACTCGGTGACGGCCTCGTGGATCCAGGGGAGGTACCCGGTGTCGTCGCTGCCCCACTCGTAGCTCTCGACACCGACCGGCACGACGCCCAGGGCGATGGCGGTCTCGGCGGAGCCCTGGCCCAGGGTGACCACGCGCTCGGGCTGCTCGGTGATCTCGGCGGTGCCGAGGGCGCTCTCGATGCTGGCCGGGAACGCGCCGTCCGCCGTGCCGCCGCCGCTCTCGTCGGTGTTCTCCCCGGTGTCGCCGCAGGCCGCGAGGCCGAGGGCGAGGAGGGCGGTGAGTCCGATGCCGCTGGCGCGGTGGAAGGTGGAGGCCATGCTCACACTGCTTTCTTCGTCATGGGGGTGGCCGCGTCGTACCCGGCGGGCCTGTTCCGCGCAGGGGCCATCGGCCCCGAGGGGAAGCATGAAGGACAGAACGGGAGAACCCCGACAGAACCAAGGTTAGTCTAACCTCACTTCGAGGGGATTTCAAAAATTCTGAATCCTCGGGGCTGGCTCCGTCCCAGGTCACGAAAGGCCGCTCGGCGCCCCCGGCCCCGGCTCGCTGCCGCGGGCGGGCCGGGGGTGCCGGGCGGTCAGGCCCCCGACAGGTGGACGCGGGCCTCCCAGGGGCGCAGCGGCGCGAACAGCCCCTCCCCCTCCGGGTAGTTGCCGATCAGCCGTTCGGGGGCGCGTCCGGCGACCCCGGGGTCCAGGTCCGGCGTCACTGTCTCGGCGCTCCAGTTCACCAGGACCGTCAGCACCTTGTCGTCCAGGGTCCGGGTGTAGGCGTACACGGCGGGGTCCTCCTCGGCCAGGGGCTCGAACCGGCCGTGCACGATCACCGGGTGCTCCTTGCGCAGCGCGATCAGGCGCCGGTAGTAGTGGAACACCGAGCCCTGGTCGGCGACGGCGGCCTCCGCGTTGATCTCGACGTGGTTGGGGTTGACCCCGATCCACGGCGTACCGGTGGTGAACCCGGCGTTGGGCGAGGCGTCCCACTGCATGGGCGTGCGCGCGTTGTCCCGGCTCATCCGGGCGATGGCCGCCATGGCGGTGTCCGGGTCCGCCTCAGCGGACTCCACCGCGACGCGGTGGTGGTTGAGGGTCTCCACGTCCCGGTAGTCCCCGATGTCGGTGAGGTGGGCGTTGGTCATCCCCAGCTCCTCGCCCTGGTAGACGTACGGCGTCCCCTTCATCATGTGCAGGGTCGTGGCCAGTGCCGTCGCCGACTCCACGCGGAACCGCTCGTCACCGAATCGCGACACCGCCCGGGGCTGGTCGTGGTTGTTCCAGTACAGGCTGTTCCACCCGATCCCGCCAAGGCCCTTCTGCCAGCGGTTGAGGGAGCGCTTGAGCGCGCGCAGGTCCAGGGGCCGCGGGTCGAACTTCCCCCCGGGCCCGTGGTCGAGGTCCACGTGCTCGAACTGGAACACCATGTCGAGCTCGCGGTTGGCGGGGTTGGTGTGCACGCGGGCCTGTTCCACACCCACCCCGGGCATCTCGCCGACGGTGAGCACGTCCCGCCCCGCGAAGACCTCCCGGTGCATCTCGTGCAGGAACTCGTGGAGGCGGGGACCGTTCACGGCGTACTCGGCGAAGGACCCGTGGTCGCCGGTGACCGGACCGTCGGGCATCCTCCGGGTCTTGGAGACGAAGTTGATGACGTCCATGCGGAACCCGTCGGCGCCCCGGTCCAGCCACCAGCGCGCCACGTCGTGGACGGCCTCGCGCACCCGGGGGTTCTCCCAGTTCAGGTCCGGTTGGCGCCGGGTGAACAGGTGCAGGTAGTACTCTCCGGTGGCCTCGTCCCGGGTCCAGGCGGGCCCCGAGAACACCGAACCCCAGTTGTTGGGCGGCCCGCCCTCGCGCCCGGGCCTCCAGAAGTAGAAGTCGCGTTTGTCGGGATCACCGGCGCGGGAGGCGGTGAACCAGGGGTGCTCGTCGCTGGTGTGGTTGACGACCAGGTCCATCACCAGGCGCATTCCGCGCTCGTGCAGTCCGTCGCGCAGCCGGTCCCAGTCCTCCAGCGTGCCGAACCGGGGGTGGATGTCGCGGTAGTCGCTGATGTCGTACCCGTTGTCGTCCCACGGCGAGGGGTAGACGGGCGAGAGCCACACGACGTCGACGCCGAGCAGTTTCAGGTAGTCGAGCTTGTCGATGACACCGGGCAGGTCGCCCACCCCGTCGCCGTCGCTGTCGTTGAAGCTGCTCGGATAGATCTGGTAGACGACGCTGGACTTCCACCAGTCGGTGCTCTGCTCCAGGGACATAGGGGTCCTCTCCTCCACGGCGGCGTGTGAGCCAAGTTACTGGAGTGGCCCGGAGTGTGACAGTTCTACGCCCTCCCGGCCCCGGTCTCCCGAGCGGGTCGGCCCCGGGCCCGTGGTCCCGGCGGCCCCCTTCTCGGCGGGCACGTGTCCACAGGTGGCCGAAGACAGGTTGGCGCGCCCTCGGACCCGGGCATACGGCAGGGGACACGCGACGAAAGGGACCCCATGTGCCTCCACGGAACCGGTGAGACCGTCCGCGCCCGGAACGGCCTGACGGGCTCTTCCCCGGCCGGTCCGCCGACCGCCCCGCCCGCCCCCCGCCCGTGGCCCCGGGGCTTTCGCCGGGTGGCCGACCTGAGCCATGTGATCTCGCCGGCCATGCCCGGGTGGGACGACGTGAAACCGCTCAGGGAGACGGTCTCCGCGGCACCCCCCGAGGGGGAGTTCGGCTTCTACCTCCAGCAGTGGACCTTCGGAGAGCACACGGGCACACACCTGGACGCGCCCGGGCACGTGATCGGCGGCGGCCGCCTGGTCCCCGACATCCGGCCGGAGGAGCTGGTCGCCCCCGCGGCGGTCATCGACGTCAGGGCCCGTGCCGCCGAGGACCCGGACACGACCGTGACGGTCGACGACGTCCTGGCGTTCGAGCGGGTGCACGGCGAGATCCCGGCCGGGGCGGCGGTGCTGATGAACTCGGGGTGGAGCACCCGGTGGGAGCGGGGGGACGAGGCGGTGCGCGGGGTGGCGGCCGACGGCTCGTGGCACTTCCCCGGGTTCGGCCCGGAGGTGTGCGAGTTCCTGGTCGCCCGGAGGCGGATCGCCGGGGTGGGCGTCGACACGCTGAGCACCGACCCGGGGTCCTCGACGGACTTCGCCGCGCACGAGGTGGTGGGGCGTGCCGACCGCTGGGGGCTGGAGGCGCTGACCGGCCTGGACCGGCTGCCGCCGAGCGGTGCGCTGCTCAGCATCGGGGTCCTGCCGGGGCTGGACGCCTCCGGCGGTCCGAGCCGTGTGCTGGCCCTGTGGTGAGGGCGGCCGTGGCCCGCCGCCCGTGCGCCCACCTTCCCGGACGGTCTCCGACCGGGAGGGGTGTGCCGTGCGGCGCCGGGGCCGTGTGTCCCGCGGTGCCCGTGCTCCTTCGTGCGCACCGCGGTGGGCCCGGTGCGCCGCGGGTCAGGCCGAGCGGTCGCGGCGCTGCCTGTTCTTCCCGGTACGGATGCGCGGCACGATCGTGGGGTTCACGTTGTCGATCACCGTCTCCCGACTGATGATCACCTGCCCCACATCCTCACGAGAAGGCACCTCATACATCA
>NZ_JBHXQY010000042.1:0-52754 GCF_042716955.1 Nocardiopsis sp. NPDC058631
GCCTGGGGGTTCTCCCCGAGGCGCACGACTCGGTGGTGTGCCTGACCTACGACGGTGACCGACCCCTGCTCGTCCGCCACCGGGACCGCGGCTGGGAGTTCCCCGGAGGCCACACCGAGCCGGGTGAGTCGGTCGAGGACACCGCACGACGGGAGGCGAGGGAGGAGGCCGGCGCCACCCTGGCCGAGGTCGCAACCCTGGGCCACTACGTTCTCGCGAGCGGGCACGTCACGGTCGTCACCCATGCGCGGGTGACCCTGCTGGAGCCCCTGGCCGGGGACTTCGAGACCGTCGGTGTGCGCGCCTTCGACGTTCTGCCGTCCGACGACGAGCTCTCCTGGGCGGACGGCGTCTACGCCCACCTCCTGCGGGCGCTGGGATTGCCCGGAGCCCCCGGCCCTCAGCCCCCGACGGTCCTGGAGTAGGTGGTCTCCACGGCGACCAGCTCGTACCCGAGCCGCCTGTTGATGGCCAGCATCGGCGCGTTGTCCTCGTGGTTGCCGGTGTACGCGCGCCGGATGCCCCTGTCCCTCGCGAGGTGCAGGGCCACGGTCTTCGCGTAGCCCGCCAGGCCCCGGCCCCGGTACTCGCGGAGGACTCCCGTCATCGCCGACTCCATCCGGGTGCCCCTGTCGGACGCGTAACAGGTCATGCCGACCGGGGAGCCGTCGACCAGGATCGCCAGGCTCAGGGAGAGGTCGTTGACGGGGTGCGCCCACACGGTGGAGCGCCAGTCCTCGTAGGGCATGAACCGGCCGTCGGTGTCCGCGCCTGGCTCGTCCGCCGTGGCCACCCTGTCGATCTCGTAGAGGGGCCGGGCGTCGTCCACGAACGCCTCGAAGGGCCGCAGTTCCACCCCTGCCGGAGCGGGCGGGGCACTCGGTACGGCTGTGAGGTCCAGACCCAGGATGTGGTGGCTCCCGACCGCACGGTAACCGCGTTCCGACAGCAGGAGGGCGAAGCTCTCCCCGCCGATCTGGACGTCGTCCCCCGCGGCCTCGGCCCGCAGGACCTCCGCCCCCCGCTGGACCAGAAGGCGTTCGGACTCCTGCAGGAGACGGGAGGCCACGTCGGTGTGCAGGTGGGTCTCGGCGACGGCGGCGAGGACGGACATGCCGATCCTCCCCGTCGGAGAGGGGTTCCCCGCACGCTGGAGCCTTGACCGGAGGTGGCCGACCACGCCACCGCCCTCCTCCACGGCGACGAGACCGGTCTCGTCGAACCCGGCCGAGGGGTGGTCGAGCCGCCAGAGCATGCCCTCCTCCGTCAGGACCCGACACGGGTTGGTGCGGTGCAGGAGGGCGAGGACCGGGGGTATGTCGGCCCGCCGGAGGGAACGGATGGCGATCGTCATGCGGCGAGGCTAGGCGACCGCGACCGTGACGGCACCCCCTTTTCCGGCGCTGGACCGCCGAAGGCGGGGGCGGATCTGGCGGAGGCCGGAAAGGGGCAACGGGCAGACCAGCGCCCCCACCCTCCGCTGAGACGTGACGCCGCACACCACCCGGTTCGGCACCTGTGCCACCGACGTGCTGGGCATCGGGTCTGAGGCGTTCAACCCCGCCCTGAACGAAGTCGACTTCACCGTCCTGGGCCTGGCCGCCTGAGAAGGCCCTGCGGCCAGGTGGAGACCCGGGCCCGGCCGGCGATCCCGCACATGAAAGGGTCAGCGGCTTCTGACCGCTGCTGCGGGGAAGAGTTGCTGGACCGCGGCCACGGCGGCCGCCCGGCGCTGTGCCAGGAACCGGTCGCGGTCCTGGCGGTCGGTGCCCTCGCCCAGGTCGGTCCTGCCTGCCCAGGCCGTGGCGATCTGGTTGACCAGGACCAGAACGTCGACGGGTTCCCAGGCCGGGTCCAGGTGTCCCTCATCCTGGGCCCGGCGCAGTTGTTGGATCTTGTAGGCCATGGACTCTCGCACCGGGTCGTCCTTGGGTGTCCGCGTCGGATCCAGCTCCAGCTGACCCCACATCATCAGGCGGTAGCGGTCGGGGTGGGCGGCGAAGTAGTCGTGAACGCGGCCCGCGTAGCCGGGAAGGTCGGTGGGATCCAACCGGGTGGCCTCGGCCACCGCCGCGAGCTCGCGGGCGGAGGCCACCCGGTACAGGGCCTCCTTGCTGCTGAAGTAGGCGTAGACGCGTTCCTTGCTGGTGCGGGCGGCCTTGGCGATGCGGTCGATGCGCGCCCCGGCGATCCCGTGCCGGGAGAACTCGGCCGTGGCCGCGGCGAGGATGCGGTCGTGGGTCGAATCGGCGCCGGCTGAGGGAGTCATCCCCCCAGATTACCGAACCGTCCGGTTTGGCCCGATCACCCAAGCGGCATACAATCAAACCGAACAGTTTGGTTTGATCAAGGGAGTGCGCCATGCAGCACCGCACACTGGGCGGTCAGGGCCTGATCAGCTCGGCGATCGGCTACGGCACCATGGGACTGACGATGGCCTACGGGCCGGGCGACGAACAGCAGGGCCTCGCCTCGATCCGCCGTGCCCACGAGCTCGGCGTCACCCACTTCGACACCGCCGAGCTCTACGGCATGGGAACCGGCTCCAACGAGAAGCTCGTCGGCCAGGCCGTGAAGGATTTCCGCGACGAGGTGGTGATCGCCACCAAGTTCGGCTACGACTTCTCCACGGACCACTTCACCGGCGCCCTCGACAGCCGCCCCGACAACATCCGCACGGTCACCGACAACAGCCTGCGCTACCTGGGCGTGGACCACATCGACGTCCTGTACCAGCACCGTGTGGACCCCGACGTGCCCATCGAGGATGTCGCGGGCGCCGTCGAGGAGCTGATCGAGGCCGGCAAGGTGAGGTACTTCGGCCTGTCCGAGGCCGGGCCCGACACGATCCGCCGGGCGCACGCGGTGCAGCCGGTCTCGGTCCTGCAGACCGAGTACTCGCTGTTCGAGCGCGACGTCGAGCGGCTCTTCCCCGTCCTGGAGGAGCTGGGTATCGGCTTCGTGGCCTACTCTCCGCTGGGGCGCGGGTTCATCACCGGCACGGCCAGGCCCGCCGGGGAGTACGACCCCACCGACATGCGCAACGCCGACCCGCGCTGGCAGCCGGGCAACTTCGAGAAGAACGTCGAAGCGGTGGACCGGCTCCGTGAGTTGGCCGCGGCCAAGGACGCCACCGTCTCCCAGGTGGCCCTGGCCTGGCTTCTGGCCCAGGGAGAGCACATCGTCCCGATTCCGGGCACCCGCAGCCCCGAGCGGGTGGAGGAGAACACGCGCGCCGCCCAGGTCACTCTGACCGACGCCGACCTGGCCGCCATCGACCACATCCTGCCCGCAGGCGGGTTCGGCGCCCGCTACGCCGAGGGGCAAACGCCCACCTGGATCTGACGCCTCAGCGCGGCCGCTCGGCGGCCGTCGATCACGCGGGCCCGGGCCCGCGTCGTGGAGCACGACGGGGTCAGGGGCCCGGCGCCGGCCGCTCCTCGTCTACGGAGCGGGCCGCCACAGCGGCCCGCAGCTCTTTCAGGTCCGGGGTGTGGCCGTACAGCGTCCCCGGACCGACACCGAGCACCTTGGTTTGTCGAAGGACGTGCGCGGCCCGGCTGCGGTCAGTCGTCTTCATCGTGCTGATCGTCCTCCTTCTGGTGCCGGACGGCCGCCGACTGCTCCCGGGAGTCGAACCCGCTCTGTGCCGTGTCCGACTCCGGATGGCGGGCCGCGGCGTCCTTGTCCATCTCGGGGTGCTTGCCCATGTCCTCTACCTGCCCGTTGACCAGCCCATCGCCGCTTTCCGGTGTACTTGGTCCGCCCCCTGAGCAGGCCGAGCCCCCAGTGGCCGACCGTGGTCGCCTCGGGCGCGGGTCGGGTGGGCCACTCCGAACGACCGGATTGGTCTACTCTCTGACCTGCGCGAACGCCACTGCGGATGAGCGCTGAGCTCCGGATCGGCCCTGTGGTGACCCAACCGGACACGCGATCACGGTGCGTCACCGATCGGCTTGTGTTCACGCAGTCCAACGACCTGTGTGAGTCGGCCGACTAGGGTAGAAGAGGAAGGAAGCGACCGAGCGTGAACAATGCGCACCCGCGACCTCAGCGCCCGAGGAAAAGGAGCGGTGATGGACGGCAAGACTCTGCAGGACACGGCCCACAAGCACGCCGAGTCCCTGGCGGAGGCCGGGTTGGAGCACCCCTTCGGACCCGACTGGGAGGTCTTCAAGGTCCAGGGCAAGGTGTTCATGCTGATGACCGAGGTCCCCGGCAAGTCGGTCGTGATCCTCAAGTCCGACCCCGGTGAGGCCGAAGCCCTGCGCAAGACCCACGCCGACATCACGCCGGGCTACCACATGAACAAGAGACACTGGATCACCCTCGCTCCCGGCGGCTCGCTCGACAAGAAGCTGATCCGGGAACTGGTGACCGAGTCCTACCGGCTCGTGGTGAACAACCTGCCCCGGCCCCGCCGCCCCGTCGGGTCCGGGACCGCCGGCGCTCGGAGCTAGGTCGTCGTCCGGCTCCGTCCTGCCAAGGTCATCGCCCACCACGGCATCATCGGCTGAGGAGAGAGTCGGGCCCGGGGCCGGATGGACGTTCGGGTATCCCGGCCCAGGCCGCACGAACCGCGGCCCTGCGGCAGCTCGTCCTCCAGGCGCCCGCCCTCGTCATCGCCCGCTCGCGGGGTTTCCATGACGTGACCACCACCCGAGTCACTGCAGACGCGGGTGGCCCCTGGATCCGCTACGCCCCTGACCGCGACTCTCCGTGAAGATTCGGCAGGGGTCCGGTCTCGAACAGCGCTGCTCGGATACGCGAGCCTGCCGGTCTGGGCCCCTTGGGGGAGGGTCGCCGAAACCATCCCCCGGGCCCCACCTGCCCGTTGTCCCTGTCCGGCGTATCTTGTCCGCCCCCCCGAAGGGTCAGGAGCGCTCCTCGTCCGCCTTGCGCCTGGCCTCGGCCTGCTCCTGGGCGAGCCGGTCCAGCCAGTGCACGATGCCGGACACGTTGGTCTCCGGACCGGCGAGGATGTCGAGGACCGCCGCGGACTCCGGCGGCGCGTCGGCGGGGAACGGGCGGTACCTGGAGACCACCTTGTCCCGGACCATGGCGATGGCGTGGTCGAGGTCCCCCGTGCTCCCGTGGGCCTCGCGCACCGTCTCCACCCACAGCCGTAGTTCCGCCTCGGCCTTGTCCAGGGTCTCCGGAACCGCGGTGACCGCACCGAAGTGGGAGAACATCAGCCTCTGGGCGCCGATGTCCCCGAACAGCCGGAGGGTGCGCAGGCACGCCTCCAGGTCGAAGTCCGGGGGTGGCGTGGCGGGGCTGATGTCCCCGGTGAGCGGCCTGTACACGCCCAGAGCGTCGCCGACGTAGAGGTCTCCGGTGAGGGAGTCCACCAGGCCCATGTGGTGTTTGGCGTGACCGGGCGCGTAGTGCGACACGAGCCGGCGGCCTCCGCCCAGGTCGATCTCCCCGGTTTCGCCCACGGCGCGGATGCGCGTCGCCTCGGTGGGGCTCATGTGTCCGAACAGGGTCTCCAACCGGTCACCCCACACCAGGGCGGCGCTGGCCATCAGCCGGCTCGGGTCGGCCAGATGGCGGGCGCCGCGCTCGTGTACGACGATCTCGGCGTTGGGGAACAGCGCGGCCATGTCACCGGTGCCGCCCGCGTGGTCCAGGTGGATGTGGGTGACGACGATGGTGGCCAGGTCCGCGGGTGCGACGCCCAGGCGTGCGACGGCGTCGTGCAGGACGCGTGCCGAGGTGGCGGTTCCGACCTCGACGACGCAGGGCCGTTCGGAACGGATGAGGTAGCTCGACACGACCCCCGGGTATCCGGCGAGCATCGTGTCGATGGCGAAGATGTCGTCGCCCAGGGGGGTGATCCCCTCGGGCAGACCGCTCACGTCCACGTCGTCGTGCACTGCAAGCACCCCTGCTTCCTCGGTCGTCGTGCGGTACGGAGGAACTGTCCCGGACCGAATCCGACTCTAGGACAAGGGCGTCGTGACAGGTGGGATCGGGGGCGGAGTAGGGGGACGGCGGTCATCCCTCCCGGCTGTGGCCCCTGGTGGGGGAGGGCGTTCGCCGGGCGTCGCCGGGAGTTGTCCACAGGTTGGGCCCGGGCCTTCTCTACCGGGCGCGGGCGGGTGATCCTGGAGATCAGGGCAGACGCCCCACCGCTCGCGGACCGCCGTACCCTCGGTGTCGCCCGCGCTCTCCGCCGCGTCGCGCCCGTTCCCTCGCCCACCAGCCCAGGAGGACGCATGCGCCAGGAGACGACGGTCGCCCGACCGCCCGCCACAGCCCGCCCCCCGACCGACCGCCCCCGCACCGACACGGACCCGCGCACCCTGACGGGGCCGAACGGGCCCGGCCTCCGGGACGCACCGGACGGCACCGCCGGGCCCGGTCCCCGTCACGAGGCGGACCACCGCAACGAGATCGTGGTGGCGGGGCGGATCACCGCAGAACCCCTCGTGCGCGAGCTTCCCAGCGGGGACCGGGTCGCCACCTGGCGGATATGCGTGGCCAGGCCGACCGACACCAGGTACGCGGGGCGCGGGTTCGATTCGATCACCTGTGCCAGCTTCGACCACGACCTGCACGAGGGGATCCGCGCCTGGCGGCTGGGTGACGTGGTCCGGATGAGCGGCGAGCTGCGCCGTCGGACCTGGCGCGGACGCGAGGGGGTGCGCAGTGTCTGCGAGGTGGAGGCCAGGACCGCGACCCTGCTCCGTGCGGTCGGGACGGGGGCCGTCGAGCGGAAGGCGACGGGGCGGTGAGGCCGCGGCGCGCGTGCTCACCAGCCCAGATGGGCCAGAACGCCGAGTGCGGCCGGACCGGCAGGGTTCACCGTTCCGTCCGCCCACACGGCCACGCACAGGGCACGGAGGCCGTCCAACCGGTCACCCGCCCCCTCGATCGCCGGTGCGCCCTCGGTGACGGTCACCGTCCACCCTCCGCAGCGGGTCCGGTCACCGGCACGCGCCACCTCGGGGTGCGTGTCGTTCATCCCCGACACGTCCCACGACAGGTAGGTGGGCCGCTGGTGTTCGGGTGCCGCGAGGGCGTCCGCGGGCGTGGTCACCCCGGACAGCACCAGCAGGCTCGCGGCACCGTGCACCGTGGCCCCCTCGATGTCGGTGTCGAGCCGGTCGCCGACGATGAGCGGGTTGCGGGCGCCCGTGCGGCGGATGCCCTCCTCGTGCAGAGGACGCATCGGCTTCCCCGCGATGACGGGTTCGACCCCGGTGGCGTGCGCGATCACCCGGACGAAGGACCCGTTGGCCGGGGTGACCCCCCACTCGGTGGGGGCGGTGGCGTCGGCGTTGCTGGCCACGTACAACGCACCGCGCGACACCGCGAGCGTCCCCTGGTCGAGCAGGTCGCGGCTCATGCCCCGCGCGTACCCCTGGACCACGGCCACCACCGACTCCGAGGCCACCGTCACGGGGCGCAGCCCCATCTTCCGGACCGCCTGGCGCAGGCCGGTGTCGCCCACCACGAGTACGTCGGATCCCGCCGGGTGGCGTTCGCTCACCAGCCGGGCGGCGGCCTCGGCAGAAGTCACGACGTCCCCGGGTGCCGCGGCCACCCCCAACTGGGTGAGGTGCTCCGCGATCCGGGCGGGTGTACGACCGGCGTTGTTGGTCACGAACGCCACCCTGGCACCGGCGGCCCGCGCCTTGCCCACCGCTTCCGGGGCCGAGGGCACCGAGTCCGGGCCGATGTACACGACCCCGTCCAGGTCCAGGAGCATCGCGTCGTAGAGCGTGTTCAGGGGACGGTCTGCGGCGAGCAGGGACATCTCGGGGAACCTGTTCCGTGCGGTGGGCATGGTCGGTGTTCAGGCTATGGCCTGACCTTCCACCGCCGGGACCGCGCACCCCCGGAAAGGGGGGTGCCCAGCGTCGTACGGGTCGGGCCGGCCGTTCGCGGCGCGGGACAAGGGGGCGGATCCGCACGGGGAGGGCGGCGCACCGCCTCCTCTGCCGGGGCGCGGGCACGCGCCCCGGCAGAGGAGGGGCCGGTCGGCGGGGCCTGGGTCAGAGGGACACACGGGTCTGCGGTCGGCGGGAGGCCTGCGCCTGGACGGCCACGGCGGTGGGCTCCTCGGGAACCGGGCAGGGAGGGAACGGGGGAAGAGGGGCCATGCTCGCAGTCGGCACACTCTTCGGCCACCGGATGGCCGGGGCCGGAGTCTGTGGTCGGGCGCTGGGGAGGAGCCCGACGGGCACGGGAGGTCGAGCGTTCCGTGGGGTCGGCGCCACGGAACGGGTGCGGAAGACCCCAGGGCGTCCCTACGGTCGGCGCCATGGTTTCGGAGCGCGCGGAGCAACACCATGGACCCATGTTCTCCGTACGAGCCCCCGCGGCGCTGCTCGCCGTCTCCATCCTCCTTGTCGGAAGCCCGGCCGCCGCTGAGGTGGAAGACCCGGTGGACCGGCAGCTGACGCCCGCTGCCGTCGACGCCTATCTGGACGGCTACCTGGAGTCCTCGCCACTGCCGGGGGCCGCGGTCGCCGTCACCCGGGGCACCGAGGTGGTGCACGTCGCGGGTTACGGCACCGACTCCGGGGGCGAGCCGATCACCGCCGACACACCGATGGGCGCGGCCTCGGTGAGCAAGGCGTTCACCGCGCTGGCGGTGATGCAGCTCGTGGAGGACGGCGAGGTCGGCCTCGACGACCCGGTGGTCGAGCTGCTGCCCGAGTTCACCACCGCCGATCCGCGCGGCGCGGACATCACCGTGCGCCAGCTGCTCACCCAGACCTCGGGGATGTCCGACACGGCCTTCCGTGAGAAGAGCGAGCCCGCCCCCGAGGACCTGGCGGGCGCGGTCGCCCGGCTGGCGGGGGCCGGCCTGGCCGCGGAACCCGGCACCGAGGAGCACTACCACAACCCCAACTACCACGTGGCGGCACGCATGGTCGAGGCCGTCAGCGGCCAGTCCTTCGGCGAGTTCCTGGAACGGCGCACGTTCGGGCCCCTGGGCATGGACGACACGGTCACCGTCGACACCGTCGGCGAGGTCTTCGACGCGGGTGTGGCCACGGGCCACATCGGTGTGCTGGGGCACGCGGTGCCCGTCGCCGAACCCGAGAGCTACGTCAACGGCGCGGGCGGCATGGCCACCACTGCCGCGGACATGTCCCGGTGGCTCGTCGCGCAGAACAACGGCGGGAAGGGTGCGAACGGGGCGCGGATCCTCTCGCAGGAGGGTGTTGCCGCCACCCACACCCCGCTGGGCGGTGTCGGGCCGGGAGAGCGGAAGGGGCTGGGCTGGGACGCGGGCGAGACCCCCGCCGGGTCGCCGATGGTCTCGCACGGCGGCATCCAGTTCACCTACACGGCCCACCAGGTCCTCCTACCGGAGAGCGGGTACGGGATCGCGGTGATGGCCAACACCGGGCTGGGCAGCGCCGACGCCTCCGCACTGGCGTACGGTCTGGTCGCCCTGGCCGACGGGGACCGGCCCGCCTCGGCGATGGGGCCGGTCCTGCTGGGGGTGGACGCGGTTCTGGTGGCCCTGACCGTGTCGGCCTGCTTCCTGGCCTACCGGGGGGTGCGCGGCTCCGGGGCGTGGGTCGCCGCCGCTCGGGGACGGGGCCGGCGGCGCACCGCGATCCGGCTGGTGCCCGGCCTGGCCGTGATCGCCGCCGCCGCGGTCCCGCACCGGTTGGTGGCGGCACTCGCCCAGGGCCGTGACCTCACCTGGTTCCAGAGCCTCTACACCGCACCCACGGCCGTGGCCCTCCTGGTCACCGCCGCACTGGCCTTCGCCGCGGTGTACGCGGCGCGGGCGGTCCGGTGGGTCCGCGGGAGCCGGTCGCGGGGCTGAGCGCGTCCGTGCCGTGCGGGCGGCCGGGCGGGTCCGGGCGTTCCGCGTCGGGGCGCAACGCCCGGAAGCTCAGTCCAGGACCCTCATGACCAGGCCGGTGCGCGGTTTGGGGCCGAACGAGGTGGACTTGCGCGGGGTCAGTTCGCCGCGGTCGGCCACCGCGTACACCTGGTCCACACCCAGGGCGGGTACGACGACGGCCGTCCCCTTCTCGTCACGGGCGGCGGCGACCGCCTCGGCGGGGTCGTCGTGCACCATCCGCACCCGCTCCTCCGGCACCTCCCACAGGGGCACGAGCACCTCGTGGAGGACAGCCGTGGACAGGTGGCGCCAGGCGGGTGACCGGCCGGGCATCGCCCGCTCCAACACCCCTGCGTCGAAGCCGTGCACCAGGTGGGCGTTCCCTTCGGCCGACACCAGCAGCAGGACGGGGGACTCCGCCCCCGCCCTGGCCGCCATCGTGGCCAGGACGTCGGGTGAGGCCGCGCCGAGCGGTTCCACGGAGGCCACCGCCCGGACCGCCCGGACCGCGGTGTCGGTGTCCAGCCCGGGAAGGACCCGGTGGATGGCGCCCAACCGGGGAGGATGGGTGTCGCTGTCCACCAGCAGGGCCAGTCCGTACGCCCAGCCCGGGTCGGCGTACTCGCTGTGGAGGCACCGGTAGGCGGCGTAGCGGTGGTGCCCGTCGGCGATCAGGGCGGACCGGTCGGCCAGGTCGGCCGCGATCCTCCGCAGTTCCGCGGGGGCGGTGACGGCCCACAGCCGGTGTTCTGAGCCGTCGCGGGTGCGGGTGGAGACCAGTGGGGCCTCCGTCGTCACGGCCTCGGTGGCGGTGCTGGCGGCCCCGCCGCCGCCCCGGTAGACGAGGAAGATCGGTTCGAGGTTGGCCCGGGCCAGACCCATCAGTGTGAACCGGTCGCGCACCGGAGGGGCCGCCACGGCCTCGTGCGGGCGTACCGCCGACCCGGCGCCGTCCTCGGGCAGACGCAGGTTGCCCACCAGCCCGCGCTGGCGCCGGCCGTCCGCTGTGACCTGCTCGTACACGTACAGGGCGGGTTCGCCGTCCAGCGCGAGCACCCCGTCGTCGATCCAGCTGTGCAGGAGGTCGGCTGCGGCGCGGTAGCGGTGCGGCACGGCGCTGTCCGGGGCCTGTCGGACCAGTGCGTAGGGCAGGGTGACCCGTGCCGCGTTGTGGGGGTCGGACCGTTGGAGCTTCCGCGCCTCCTCGGCGTCGGGGATGTCGTAGGGCGGGGCCAGGAGACGCGAGATGTCGAAGTCCCCGTCGATGAACCGGTCCACGTCCGGGTTCGTGTAGCGCAGACCGCGGAAGGGGGCCAGTTCGAGAGCGTGGCGTGGCATCCCAGCAAGGTACCCGCCGCGGGGCGGCCGTCGGGTCCGCGGCCGCGGCGGGTCAGAGGAGGCGGCGCATGCGCAGGAGGTCGCCGACGGCGGCCTCCACCCTGACCCTGCGGGTGAGGAGGGCGTGGGTGGCGTCCAGACGGCCCTCGGCCAGCGCGACCAGGCCGTCGCTGTCGACGGTGATCCGGACTTGGGGTTTCGGGGAGGGCAGGGCGAGGGACCGGTGGGCCACGTCGGCCAGGCCGTCGAGGGTGAGGCGCATGTCGAACGCGGTCGCCAGGTCGGGGACGACCACGCTGACCGAGCGCTCGCGGATGTGCTTGCGGCGCTCCTCCTCGGGTTCGGCGAGAATGCGCTGGTTGATCTTCTCGATTCCGACGAGACAGGAGTCGATGCTGCTCATGGCGACATCATGCCCTACCGGGGGGCGCCCGGAATCCTTCTGGTTCCCACGGGACGAATGGGATGGCCTGCCGGGATCGCGTGTCAACGGCGGCTCCGCGCGGGTAGCGTGGGGAGGGCCCCCGCTGCGTAGTGGACCCCCTCTTCCTGCGCCCTTCCCCTTTTCTCCCGCGGTCCCATCAAGGAGCACGTGAATCATGGTCGTCGACGCGGTACGCACCTACCTGGATGCCGCCAATGGCCTCACCGAACTCTCGCGCAAGCAGGCCGTCGCCGCAGCCAAGACCCTGCTGAGGGCGAACGGGGCCGGGGGCCCCGCCGTCCCCGGGACGGGCGGCACCGACGACCCGCCGCCGCGGGTGGGACAGAGCATCCAGGCCCTGGCGGGCGAACTGATCGCGACCAGCCAGTCGAACCGGTCCGCCATCGCGGACCTGGTCCGCGCGGAGGTCGAGCGTCAGCTGGAGAGGATGGACGTCGTCCCGCGCGGTGAGCACGAGCGGCTGGTGCGCAGGGTCGCCGAGCTGGAACGCCGTCTGGCCTCCCGCCACGCGGTGGAGAGGGTCCTGGCCCCGGAGCCCGACGGGGCGCCCTCCCCGGTGGCCCCGGCCGCCACCGGACCCGCCGGGGCGGTGGCGGAGCCCGCAGAGCAGGGCGGCGGGGCGTCCGGCGGCGCCGCCGGACGCCCGGACGCCCCCCAGCGCACGCGCGAGGACGCCGCAGGGGAGGCATCGCGGGTCCGAGCGGTCACGGCGGAGGCCACCGCTTCCGAGGAGCCCGCAGATGCCGGGGCCGTCGCGCGGGACGGGGCCCAGGACTCCTCCGGTGAGGACTCCGCCGACGAGGACGCGGCGCCCGGGGCGGCCGGATCCGCGGCCAGGAACAGACCGCGGACCCCGGCCAAGACCACCCGGGCACGTTCCACCGCCAAGCGCACCCCCAAGGGCAAGGGCGCGGCGAAGAAGTAGAGTCGGGCGAACACGATCACCGGGAGAACCATGGACCCCAAGGAACAGGCCGAGGTCCTGGCCGAGCAGACTCTCAGCAGTACCAGGGAGCGGCTGGGAGCACTGGGTTCCCGTCCCACCGCCGAGCACGTCGCGGTCTTCGACACCCTGCACCAGGAGCTGTCCGGTGTACTCGGTGCGCTCGACCAGAACGCGAACACCCCCCGCTCACCCTCGGTATCGTAGGTAACCATGGCAAAACGAACTCGGCTCGACGCGGAACTGGTCCGACGCGGGCACGCACGCTCCCGGGGCCACGCCGCCGAGATCATCGACGGCGGCTTCGTCAAGGTGGCCGGGATCGTGGCCTCCAAGGCCGCGACCCAGGTCGGCCAGGACCAGCCCATCGTGGTCCGGGCCCCCTCCGACGAACCCCCCTACGTGTCCCGGGGCGCCCACAAACTCATCGGTGCCCTCGACGCGTTCGCCCTCGACGTCACGGACCGCCGCGCGCTGGACGCCGGCGCCTCCACCGGCGGGTTCACCGACGTGCTGCTCCGCCGCACGGCAGCCCACGTCACCGCTGTCGACGTCGGCTACGGCCAGCTCGCCTGGGCGCTGCGCAGCAACGACCGGGTGCGGGTGATGGAGCGGGTCAACGTCCGCGAGCTCACCCCCGAGATGATCGGCGACCCCCGGCCCGACCTGGTCGTCGGTGATCTGTCGTTCATCTCGCTGAAGCTGGTCCTGGGGCCGCTCAAGGACTGCGTGACCTCCGACGCCGACTTCGTGCTCATGGTCAAACCCCAGTTCGAGGTCGGCAAGAACAAGGTCGGGGCGGGGGGAGTGGTCCGCGAGCCCGCACTGCGCGCAGAGGCGGTCTCCGACGTCGCGGCCCACGCCCTCACACTGGGCCTGGGCGTGGTCGGTGTGACCGCCAGCCCGCTTCCCGGCCCCTCCGGCAACGTCGAGTACTTCCTGTGGTTGCGCGCCGACGCCCCGCCCCTGGACCCGGCCGACCTGGACCGGGCCGTGGAGGAGGGGCCGAGCTGAGGGGCATGGCACCGTGTCGCAGGTGTCCGGTAACGTGACCCGGCCGGGTCGAACGCTCCCGGTCGGTACTCGGGCTCCCCTGGTGGGGAGCGAACGTAAGGGGACGGCGATGACCAGCGGACGCAGTGTTCTCCTGCTGGCCCATACCGGTCGGCCCGCGGCCGTGCGCAGTGCGCAACTGGTCCACGAGAGCCTCAGTCGAGCCGGGTTGACCGTGCGCATGCTCAAGGCCGAATTCGAGGAACTGGCCGCGGCGGGCTGCGTGCTCTCACCGATCGAGGTCGTCGAGCCCGCCGACGCGGCCGAGGGCGCGGAGGTGGTCATGGTGCTCGGGGGCGACGGCACGCTGCTGCGGGCCGCCGAGATGGCGCGCCCCGCCGGAGCGCCGCTCCTCGGTGTGAACCTGGGGCACGTGGGCTTCCTCGCCGAGGCCGAGCGCGAGGACCTGAGCGCCACCGTGCGCAACGTCGTCAACCGCGACTACGACGTCGAGGAGCGCATGACCCTGGAGGTCGCGGTCTTCAACGGGGGACGCAACAACGGCACGCCGTCCGTGCGCTCCTGGGCGCTCAACGACGCCACCCTGGAGAAGGGCGAGTCGCGGCGCATCCTGGAGGCCGTTCTGGAGATCGACGGCCGGCCGTTGTCCCGCTGGGCCTGCGACGGGGTGGTGTGCGCCACTCCTACGGGGTCCACCGCGCACGCGTTCTCCGCGGGGGGACCGGTGGTGTGGCCGGACGTCGACGCGCTCCTGGTCGTGCCGCTCAGCGCGCACGCCCTGTTCGCGCGGCCCCTGGTCGTGGGCCCGCACGCGACGATCGCCTTCGAGGTGCTTCCGGACACGGCGCCCGGGGTGCTCTGGTGTGATGGACGACGTATGGTCGAACTGCCCGCGGGGGCGCGAATCGAGATCACCCGTGCCGCGACCCCGGTGCGGCTGGCCCGGTTGCACCGGGCACCGTTCACCGACCGGCTGGTGGCCAAGTTCGGCCTTCCGGTCGCGGGTTGGCGCGGGCGGGTCGAGCACGGCCACTGACCGCGGAGCGCGTTCCGGCGCCGCGTTCGCGTGTGCGCGTGCAAGGAAGTGGAGTCAACCACAGGAGAGGGATCGGTGCTCGAAGAAGTCCGCATCCAGGGACTCGGGGTCATTGACGACGCCGTTTTGGAGTTGTCACCGGGGCTGACCGTCGTCACGGGTGAGACCGGCGCGGGAAAGACCATGGTCGTCACCGGGCTCGGGCTGCTCTTCGGTGGGCGCGCCGACCCCCAGCGTGTACGGCCCGGAGCCGACCGGGCGGTGGTGGAGGGACGGTTGACCGTTCCCGCCGGCGGCCGTGTGGCCGAGCGTGTGCTGGAGGCCGGCGGCGACATCGACGACGACGTCCTCATCCTCACCCGCGCGGTGTCGGCCGAGGGCCGGTCGCGCGCCACGATGGGCGGGCGCTCCGCACCCGTCAGCCTGCTCGCCTACCTCGCCGACGACCTGGTCGCGGTGCACGGGCAGTCGGACCAGCAGAGGCTGTTGCGGACCGACCGGCAGCGCTCCTCGCTGGACCGGTTCGCCGGCGAGCAGCTCGCCAGGGCGGCGAAGCAGTACACCCTGGCGTACCGCCGCCACCGCGAGGTGACCTCCGAGCTGGAGGAGCTGGTGGAACGGGCGCGTGAGCGCGCCCAGGAGGCCGACATGCTCCGCTTCGGGGCGGAGGAGATCGCCGCGGCCGAGCCGCTGCCCGGCGAGGACGCCGAACTCCTGGCCGAGGAGACCCGGTTGGCGCACGCCGACGGCCTGCGCGTGGCGGCGACCACCGCGCACGAGGCCCTGGCCGGGGACCCCGCCTCCGACGTGGAGGTCGACGTGGCGGCGCTGCTGTCCGCGGCCCGCCAGGCGGTGGCGGCGGTGCGCGAGCACGACACCGAGCTGGCCGCCATCGGCGACCGTCTGGACGAGGCGTCCTACATCCTGACCGACGCGGCCACCGAGCTCGCCTCCTACGCCGAGTCCGTGGACGCCGACCCCGGTCGTCTGGCCCAGGTGCAGGAGCGCCGCGCGCTCCTGACCTCGCTGTCCCGCAAGTACGGCGAGACCACGGACGAGGTGCTGAACTGGGCCTCGAACGCGGGAAAGCGGCTGGCGGACCTGGACAACGACGACGAGCGCATCGAGGCCCTGCGCGCGGAGGCCGACGACCTGTACGAGGGTCTGGACCGGTCCGCCACGGAACTGACGCGCATCCGCACCGAGGCGGCCGACCGGTTCGGTGCGGCCGTGACCGAGGAGCTGACCGCTCTGGCCATGCCGCACGCCCGCGTGAGCGTGCGGATCACCACGGGTGAGGAGTTGGGCCAGTACGGCCGCGACGAGGTCGAGGTCCTGTTGGCCCCGCACCCCAGTTCGCCGCCGCTGGCCCTGCACAAGGGTGCCTCGGGCGGTGAGCTCTCCCGGGTGATGCTGGCCATCGAGGTGGTGTTCGCGGGAGCCGACCCGGTGCCCACGTTCGTCTTCGACGAGGTCGACGCGGGGGTGGGTGGCAAGGCGGCGGTGGAGATCGGCCGCCGTCTGGCCAGGCTCGCGCAGCGCTCCCAGGTCATCGTGGTCACCCACCTTCCGCAGGTCGCGGCGTTCGCCGACGCCCACCTGGTGGTGGAGAAGTCCACCGAGGGCCTGGTCACGGAGAGCGGCGTGGTGCGGTTGGACCGTCCGGGCAGGGTCCGTGAGCTGTCGCGGATGCTCGCCGGCCTGGAGGACTCCGAGCTGGGTCGCGCCCACGCGGAGGAGCTGCTCACCAACGCCGACCCGGAGCGCGCCTACCCCGCCGCCTGAGCGGGGAACCCGGGTCCGCCGAGCGGGGCGCGTCCGCCTGCGGGCTCGGGGCAGGACCGTCGTCAACGTCCCCGATGGGGTGGTGACGCCGGTCCTGCCCCGAACACGCCGATCTTCCAGCTGTGATAACTCACCGTAGCCGAGTTCTGACAGTATGCCAGCGATGAAGGTATCGGATGCGCTCAGCGCCACAGTCATGCGGTTCCGCCGATCCCGGGCGGACGCTCCCACGGGGCTGGTCGCGCCCGTCCGCTCGGACCGCCGCACCAAGAACCTGACCAAACGCCTCCGCCCCGGCGACATCGCCGTCATCGACCACGTCGATCTGGACAGGGTCAGCGCCGAGGCCCTGGTCGGCTGCGGGGTCTCCGCGGTGCTCAACGTCGCCAAGAGCATCAGCGGCCGCTATCCCAACCAGGGGCCCGAGATGATCGTCGCGGCGGGCATCCCCCTGCTCGACGACGTCGACCCCGAGGTCTTCACACGGGTCCGCGACGGCGAGCGCCTCCGGTTGGAGGGAGCGACCCTGTACCGCGGTGACGAGGCGGTCGCCCGCGGGACCCTCCAGGACACGGTGACGGTGAGCGCGGCCATGGCCGAGGCGCGTGCCGGGCTCGCCACCCAGTTGGAGGCCTTCGCCGCCAACACCATGGCCTACCTCCAGCACGAGCGGGACCTGCTTTTGGACGGTGTCGGCATCCCCGACATCGAGACCGGTATGGAGGGGCGCCACGTCCTCATCGTGGTGCGCGGCTACCACTACCGCGAGGACATCGCCGCCCTGCGCCCCTACATCCGCGAGTTCCGGCCGGTCATCATCGCCGTGGACGGCGGCGCGGACGCGGTGATGGAGGGCGGGTACCGCCCCGACATCATCGTCGGCGACTTCGACTCGGTGTCGGACCAGGCCCTGGCGAGCGGCGCCGAACTCGTCGTGCACGCCTACAGGGACGGCAGGGCCCCCGGGCTGTCCCGGCTCACGGACCTGGGGTACGACGCGGTGGTCTTCCCCGCGACCGGTACCAGCGAGGACGTGGCGATGATGCTGGCCGACGGCTCGGGCGCCGCCCTCATCGTGGCGGTGGGCACGCACGCCACCCTGGAGGAGTTCCTCGACAAGGGCCGCTCCGGCATGGCGAGCACCTTCCTGACCAGGCTCCGCGTGGGCGGAAAGCTCGTGGACGCCAAGGGCGTCAGCCGCCTGTACCGCTCGCGCATCTCGCCCTGGGCGCTGCTCGGGCTGGTCGCCGCATCTCTGCTCACCATCGTGGTCGCCGCCTACAGCTCACCTGCGGGACAGGTCTACCTCACCTTTCTCGCGGCGCGCTGGGACGGGTTCTCCTACTGGCTGACGGGACTGCTGACGTGATCGATTTCCGCTACCACCTGGTCTCCATCGTCGCGGTGTTCCTCGCGCTCACCGTGGGACTGGTCCTGGGGACCACCATGCTCCAGGACCCGCTGCTCAACACCCTCCAGTCCGAGACCTCGGACCTGCGCGGCCAGAGCGAGGACCTGCGCTCCGAGCGCGACGTCGCGGACAAGGTCAACGCCGGAGCCGACGAGATGGCCGAGGCGGTGTCCTCGGACATGCTCGCCGGCCGCCTCACCGACCTCGGCGTGGTCGTGGTGACCTCGCCGGGAGCGAACCACGAGGTGGCCGACGGGCTCGCCGAACGGGTCGAGGAGGCGGGCGGCGAGGTCGTCGGCCGGATCGCCCTCGCCGACGCCCTCGTGGACGCGGGGAACGCCACCTTCGTCGACGAGCTGTCGATCCAGGTCTCCCCGGACCCCGACGACCTCACCGGAGGGCCCTACGAGAAGGCGGGGACGGAGCTCGGACGAGCTCTGGCGACCGCCGACGCCGAGACCGAGACCGACGCCGAGACCGACGCCGCAGGGGAGGCCGGGACCGGGGGCGGGACCGCGGAGGAGACGAAGGACGGCGAGGACGCTGCGGCGCGGGACCGCGACGGCGACCACGACGCCGAGGCCGTCCTGGACGCCTTCTCCGAGGGCGGGCTGATCCAGGTCGAGGGCGAACCGGCCGTGTCCGCCGACGCCCTGGTCGTGCTCGCACCCGCGGCGGGGACCGCCGACGGCGCCGACCGCGAGGCCGCCAACGCTGTGCTCACCACCATCACCACCGCACTGCACCGCGAGGTCGGCGCCGTCGTCCTGGCCGGTGACGGGCCCTCCTCCCGTGGTGACGGGATGCTCGCACAGGCCCGTGCGGCGGAGCCGGAGTTCGCCACCGCGGACGTGACCGGGCGGCCCATGGGCGACATCATCGCCGTCCTGGCACTGGCCGAGAACCTGGCCGGGGGCGCGGGCGCGTACGGGATCGGTGAGGGCGTCCGCGGCTTCCTGCCCGACCCGCTGCCCTCCGCGCGCGATGTCGAGGACCAGGCCTCCGGGAGCGCCGAGGACGCGGTGTCCGACGAGGGGGGCCGTGTCGACGAGTCCCGCCGCACCGTCCGGGGCGGGGAGTGACGCCGGTGCTCCCGCACGCCGTGCGCCTGCCGGTGGCGGGGCGGCCCGGACGGGGAGCCCCTGCCGTGCCGTCGCCCGTCCGCTCCCTGGTCCAGGGCCTGGCCGGCGCCGCGGTCGGTGCCGTCGCCGCCCGCGCCGCCTACGCCGTGCTGACGCTGCCCGAGCACGCCCGCGCCCTCGCCGGTCCGGCCCGGCCGGGGGTGTACCGTGCGACCGGTGCCCCACGAGCGGGGACCTCCGGCGCGGACGCCCCCGCAGCCTGGCTGCGCCGCAACTTCCGGGGACGCGTCGTCACCCTCCAGGAGGGGCCCGCCCTGGCAGTGGGGGTGTGCGCCGCCAGCTTCCTCGTCCCCGGACAGGCTCCGCGTGTGCGCGCCGCCTCGGCCCTGGCCGCCGCGGGGGCGGCGGCGTTCGGAGCCTACGACGACCTGTCCGGCAACGGCCAGGCCAGGGGCCTGCGCGGACACCTGTCCGCACTCGCGCGCGGCCAGGTCACGACCGGCCTGGTCAAGATGGTCGGCATCGGTGCCACCGGGGTCGCAGCCGCGTCCCTGCTGCGCCGGAGCCCGGCGGACACCCTGGTGGACGGCGCCCTCATCGCGGCCGGCGCCAACCTGCTCAACCTGTTCGACCTGCGCCCCGGCCGGGCCGCCAAGTTCGCCCTGCTCGTCTCGGCGCCCGCCCTGGTCTCACCCGCGGCGCCCCTGTTCGGCCCCGTGGTGGGCGCCTGCTCCGCGCTGCTCCCCGACGACCTCGCCGAACGCTCCATGCTCGGGGACGCGGGGGCCAACGCCCTGGGTGCCGCCCTGGGCGCCGCCGCCGTCGCCCGGGCGCCGCGCGCGGTACGCCTCGCGCTGTTCGGCGCGGTGGCCGCCCTCACCCTGGCCAGCGAGGTCATCAGCTTCTCCGCGGTCATCGACCGGGTCCCCGCCCTGCGCCGCCTCGACCAGTGGGGCAGGTGTTCCGGCCCGGGGCCGTCGGTCGGGGGCGGTGGAGGGTGACGGGCGGGCAGGCACGCGTGAGGGGCCCGCGGTGTCCAACGCCGTCCACGGCGTGACGAGCGGTGTCGGCGCCGCGGCGGCGCTCATCGCGGTGGCCACCGTGGGCGCACGACTGGCGGGGTTCGGCCGCACCGTGGTCTTCTCGCAGACGGTCGGCGACACGTGCCTGGGCACCGCCTACGTCACCGCGAACCAGGTCCCCGCGGTCCTTTTCGAGATCGTCATCGGCGGGGCGCTCACCGCCGTGGTCGTCCCGGTCATGGCGGCGGCCGCCGCCCGCGGCGACCACGAGCAGGTGCGCCGCACCGCGTCCGCGCTCCTCACCTGGGTCCTGCTCCTGTCGGTCCCCCTGTCCGCCCTGCTCGCCCTCGCCGCGCCCCCGGTGATGGCGCTGATGCTCGGTGCGGGCGCCGGCTGCGACGGACGGTCCCTGCTCGCCCTGTCCTCCCGGATGCTCGTGGTCTTCGCGCCCCAGATCGTCTTCTACGGCCTGGCCTCGGTCCTGTACGGCGTCCTCCAGTCCCACCGCCGGTTCCTGGCCCCCGCCCTGGCGCCCCTGCTGTCCAGCCTGGTGGTGATCGCCGCCTGCCTGGTGTTCGTCCCGTTGGGCGCAGACCACCGCCAGGACGTCGAGGGGCTGCCCGCGGCGGCCGAGCTCACCCTGTCCCTGGGCACCACCGCGGGGGCTGCCGCCCTGTTCCTGACGGTGCTCGGCCCCGCCGGGAGGCTGAGGGTGCGGCCCCGGCCGCGCCTGACCTTCCCCGCGGGGGTGGGGGAGCGGGTGCGGTCCCTGGCGGTGGCGTCACTGACGCCCCTGGTGGCCATGCAGGTGTGCCTCCTGCTGTCGGTGGCCCTGGCCAACTGGGGAGGGGGCGCCGGGGCGGCCGTGCTGTACACCTATGCGTGGGCCCTGTTCACCCTTCCCTACGGGGTGATCGCGGTCCCCATCGCGACCAGCGCCTTCACCGCCCTCGCGGTCGCCCACGCCGAACACGACGAAGAGGGTTTCGCCAGGCTCGCCTCGGGCAGTGCCCGCGCCTGCGTGGTGGTCACCGCCGGGGTCGGCACGGCTCTGGCTGCGGCCGCGGCCCCGGTGGCCGGGGTCTTCGCCCAGCAGGACCCGCAGACCCTGGAACGCGCTCTGCTCGCCTACGCTCCCGGTGTGGTCGGATTCGGCCTGGTGGCCCTGTTCAGCCGGACCCTGTACGCCTCCCACCACGGGAGGTCGGCCGCCGCAGCCCAGGTGGTGGGTTGGCTCGTGGTGATGGTGTGCGCGGTGGTCCTGGTGTCGTTCCTGCCCTCCGGGTGGTCCATCGCCGGGCTGGGCGCGGCCAGTACGGTCGGCCTGTCGCTGGCCGCCGCCCTGCTGTGCGCGGGGGTGGCACGCGCCCACGGGCGCGGCGCCCTGTCCGGGGTGGCGCGCTCGGTGCTCGCCGCGGCCCTCGGCGGTGCCGCGGGCTGGACGGTGGGGCGCACGGTCGCCGGGCTCCTGCCCGCCGACGGTGTGTGGCAGGCGGTGGGGGCCGCCGCCGCGGCGGGTGCCGCGGGGCTGGCGGTCTACGCCGCGGTCGCGGCGCTGGCGGACCGCGCGGCGGTGCGGGCCGTCGCCGGCCGGGCCAGGACCGTACTCGGACGCAGGAGGGGGAAACGGTGAAAGCCAGGATCGCGCTGGTCGTCGGTACCAGCACAGGAGGGGTGGGCCGCCACGTCCGCTCACTGGGCGCGGGTCTGCGCGCCCGCGGGTACCAGGTGGCGGTGCTCGGACCGGCCGCGGCCGAGCGCGAGTTCGGGTTCACCTCGGCGGGCCTGCGCTTCTGCCCGGTGCCCATCGGCCGGGCGCCCTCACCGGCAGACCCCGGATCGGTGCTGCTGCTGCGCGCACTGACAAGAGGCGCGGACGTGGTCCACGCGCACGGGATGCGTGCCGGTGCGCTGTGCGCGCTGGCGGGCGCCGGCCCGCTGGTGGTGACCGCCCACAACGCGCCGCCACCGGTCGGTGGCGCACTGGCCCTGGCCTATCCGGTCCTGGAGCGGATCGTGGCCCGCCGCGCGGACGCGGTGCTGGGCGTGTCCGGGGACCTGGTGCGCAGGATGCGCGTCCTCGGGGCGAGGGAGGCCCGCCTGGCGGTGGTGGCCGCGCCGGAGACCGGGGCGCCGCTGAACGGCCGCGAGGCCACCCGTGCCGACCTGGCGGTCCTCCCCGAACGGCCCCTCCTGCTGACCATCGGCCGTCTGGCGGAGCAGAAGGGGCTGCACATGCTGCTGGAGGCGGCGCCCGCCATCGCCGACCGCACCCCCGAGCCGGTGATCGCGATCGCCGGGGACGGTCCCCTGTGGGGCCGCCTGCACGACACGGCGGCCGAGATGGACGCCGACGTGCGCATGCTGGGCCACCGGTCGGACGTGGCGGACCTGCTCGCCGCGGCGGACGTGTTCTGCCTGACGAGCCAGTGGGAGGGGCCGTCACTGGTGATCATGGAGGCGTTGCGGTCGGGGCTCCCCGTGGTCTCCACCCGGGTGGGGGGCATCCCCGACCTGTACTCGGGGACGGTGCTGATGGTGCCGCCGGGGGACACGGCGGCGTTCGCGGCCGCGGTGGGACGCGTCCTGGACGACCCCGTGCTGGCGGATGACCTGAGGGCCCGTTCGCGGGAGGCCGCCCTGGCCCTGCCGAGCGAGGAGGACGCAGTGGAGGCCGCCGCCTGCGTGTACAAGTCGGTGCTGCGCCGCTGAACACGGACGGGTTCCGCGGCGTCGTGGGCCGTCGGTTCCGCCGCCGGGGCGGGCGGTATCCCGGGGGATCGGATGGTGTGACCCCGCGGAGCGGGAAACACCACCCTCGCAGCGACTTCCCCGAAGACGCCGAAGATGTCATCCTGGTCCAGGGACCTGTGTGCGTCACTGTGTGGGTCACGGTGTGCGTACGACCGGTATCCTTGGTTTCACGTGAGGGGAGTATCCCTGTCGCGGCGGTGTCGTCATCACGGAGTACAGAGTCGTTCTCCCGGTGCCGTCGGTTCACGTTCGCAGGACGTGAGCGGGAGAGACCTCCGGTAATTCGCCGTGTGCGCACTCCGCTCGCGCGCACCAACCGGAGGAGAATCCGTCCGTGAACGTTCCCTTGTGGGTATGGGCCGCGACGATCGGTGGCATGATCGCCATTTTGGTGATCGACCTGGCCATCGTCGACCACCCGTGGAGTAAGAAGAAGGGTCCCCAGGAGTTCGGGATCAAGCAGGCCGCCTGGTGGGCGGTCTTCTACATCGGTATCGCCATCCTCTTCGGTTTCGGGGTCTGGTACTACGGCGGTGGTGCGGCCGGCGCGGAGTACTTCGCGGGCTTCGTCACCGAGAAGAGCCTGAGCATCGACAACCTCTTCGTGTTCTACCTCCTCATGGGCTCCTTCGCCGTGCCCAGGAAGTACCAGCACGAGGTCCTGCTCGTCGGCATCGTCATCGCGCTCATCATGCGCGGCATCTTCATCGTCCTCGGCGCCCAGGTCATCAACGCCTGGAGCGAGGTCTTCTACCTCTTCGGCGCCTTCCTGATCTACACCGGTTACAAGATCATCCGGGACCACGTCAAGGCCGACGAGGAGGAGAAGGACTTCACGCAGACCCCCGTGGTCCGCCTGGTCAAGCGCTTCTGGCCGGTCAGTGACGACTACCACGGTGCCAAGCTGACCGTGAAGCTCGACGGCAGGCGGCACGTCACGCCCATGCTCCTGGTCATCCTCGCGATCGGCGTCATCGACCTGGTCTTCGCCGTCGACTCCATCCCGGCGATCTTCGGCCTGACCCAGGACGCCTACATCGTCTTCACCGCCAACGCCTTCGCGCTGCTGGGCCTGCGCCAGCTGTACTTCCTGCTGGCCGGACTCATGGACCGCCTGGCCTACATCAGCTGGGGCCTGTCGGCGATCATGCTGTTCATCGGTGTGAAGATGATCTTCCACGCGCTGCACGAGAACGGCATCCACATCGTGGACATCGGCATCGGCGCCTCGCTGACCGTGATCCTGGGCATCATGACGATCACCATCGTCGGAAGCCTGGTCAAGTCCAGGATCGACGAGCGCAACAAGCCCGCCGTCGAGGGAGAAAAGGACGTCACGGCCGACAGGTCCTGATACCGGGCGGGCGGTCTCCGCCCCGCTCGCGGACCTCACGCGAAACGACCTTTCTCGAACAACTGTTCGTCTATAGTGGTGGTGTCCTGACGCTGGAGCGTCGGGGCACCACCACTTCTCCGTTGTGGAAGAAACCGTCGTCGGCGATCGTTAGTCTTGACGGACGGGGAGGCCTACGCCCTTCCCGCATCCCCTCACCGGCCCGATTCCGAGGCCGAGGTGGTCGCCTGGGGCCGTTCGACCGCCACGCCGCGAAGCCACACACGGGTCAGCCGCTGTCATCCGACGCGGTCAGCACCCTGTGCGCCTATGCCGAAGGATGTCTCACTCGATGGTCGAACAACTGGTAGTCCGGGGAGCCCGAGAGCACAACCTCAAGGACGTCTCGCTGGACCTGCCGCGTGACTCCATGATCGTGTTCACCGGCCTGTCCGGGTCGGGGAAGTCCTCGCTGGCCTTCGACACGATCTTCGCCGAGGGGCAGCGCCGCTACGTCGAGTCCCTCTCGGCGTACGCGCGCCAGTTCCTCGGCCAGATGGACAAGCCGGACGTGGACTTCATCGAGGGACTGTCCCCGGCGGTGTCCATCGACCAGAAGTCCACCAGCCGCAACCCGCGCTCCACGGTCGGCACCATCACCGAGGTGTACGACTACCTGCGCCTGCTGTGGGCGCGTGTGGGGGTGCCGCACTGTCCCGAGTGCCACCGCGAGATCGCGCGGCAGACGCCGCAGCAGATCGTCGACCGCGTCCTGGAGATGACCGAGGGCACCCGCTTCCAGGTGCTCGCCCCGGTCGTGCGCGGGCGCAAGGGCGAGTACACCGAACTCTTCAAGGACCTCCAGTCCAAGGGCTACACCCGCGCGGTCGTGGACGGCGAGGCGGTGCGCCTCGACGAAACTCCCAAGCTGGGCCGCTACGACAAGCACGACATCGCCGTGGTCGTGGACCGGCTCTCCGTCAAGGAGGGGGCGCGCGGACGCCTCAACGACTCCGTCGAGACGGCGCTCAAGCTCGCGGGCGGCACCATCGTCCTGGACTTCGTGGACCTGGACGCCGACGACACCGAGCGCGAGAAGGTGTTCTCCGAGCACCTGTACTGCCCCTACGACGACCTGTCCTTCGAGCAGCTCGAACCCCGCTCCTTCTCCTTCAACGCCCCCTACGGCGCCTGCCCCGACTGCTCGGGCCTGGGCACCCGTATGGAGGTCGACGCCGACCTGCTGGTCCCGGACCCGGAGAGGACGTTGGCCGAGGGCGCCATCGGCCCCTGGTCGGGCGGGCCCAACAGCGGTTACTGGGAGCGCATCCTGACCGCGGTCGGCGAGGCCGTCGGGTTCGACCTGGACACGTCCTGGGAGAAGCTGCCGCGCCGCGCGCGCAAGGCGCTGCTGGAGGGGCACGACACCCAGGTCCACGTCACCTACCGCAACAGGTACGGGCGCAACCGCTCCTACTACACCGACTTCGAGGGCGTCATCCCCTGGGTGAAGCGCCGCCACTCCGAGACCGAGAGCGACTACGGTCGCGAGCGGCTGGAGGGGTACATGCGCACCGTGCCCTGCCCCACCTGTGAGGGGACCCGCCTCAAGCCGGTCGTACTGGCCGTGACCGTCGGCGGCCGGTCCATCGCCGAGGTCGCCCAGATGTCGCTCACCGACAGTGCGGACTTCCTCGCCGGGCTCCGGCTCTCCGACCGCGACATGGTCATCGCGGCCCAGGTGCTCAAGGAGATCAACGCACGGCTGGGCTTCCTGCTCGACGTGGGCCTGGACTACCTGAGCCTGGCCCGTTCGTCCGGGTCGCTCTCCGGCGGTGAGGCCCAGCGCATCAGGCTGGCCACACAGATCGGCTCCGGCCTGGTCGGCGTGCTGTACGTGCTCGACGAGCCGTCCATCGGCCTGCACCAGCGCGACAACGCCCGCCTGCTGGAGACCCTCCAGCGGCTGCGCGACATCGGCAACACGCTCATCGTGGTCGAGCACGACGAGGACACCATCCGCGCCGCCGACTGGGTCGTCGACATCGGCCCCGGTGCGGGCGAGCACGGCGGCCACGTCGTGGTGTCCGGGAGCGTGGACGAACTCCTCACCTCCGAGAAGTCGCTGACCGGCGAGTACCTGTCGGGCCGACGCGCCATCGCGCTCCCGGAAGGGCGGCGGCCCCTCACCAGGGGGCACGAACTGGTGGTCAAGGGCGCCAGGGAGAACAACCTCCACGGCATCGACGTCGCCTTCCCGCTGGGGGTGTTCACCGCCGTCACGGGAGTGTCCGGTTCGGGCAAGTCCACCCTGGTCAACGAGATCCTGTACAAGGCGCTGGCCAAGGAGCTCAACGGGGCGCGCGACGTGCCCGGCCGTCACCTGCGGGTCAACGGCGTGAACAAGGTCGACAAGGTCGTGCACGTCGACCAGAGCCCGATCGGCCGCACCCCGCGCTCCAACCCGGCCACGTACTCCGGGGTCTTCGACCACATCCGCAAGCTGTTCGCGCAGACCACCGACGCCAAGACGCGCGGCTACCAGCCGGGCCGGTTCTCCTTCAACGTCAAGGGCGGGCGCTGCGAGGCCTGCGCCGGTGACGGCACGCTCAAGATCGAGATGCAGTTCCTGCCCGACGTCTACGTGCCCTGCGAGGTCTGCCACGGGGCCCGGTACAACCGGGAGACCCTCCAGGTGCACTACAAGGGCAAGAGCATCTCGGAGGTGCTCAACATGCCCATCTCCGAGGCCCTGGAGTTCTTCGAGCCGATCAACGCCATCCGCCGCCACCTCCAGACCCTGGACGACGTCGGCCTGGGGTACGTCCGGCTCGGGCAGCCCGCCACGACCCTGTCGGGCGGTGAGGCGCAGCGCGTCAAGCTCGCGGCCGAGCTCCAGCGCCGCTCCACCGGCCGCACGGTCTACGTGCTGGACGAGCCGACCACGGGTCTGCACTTCGAGGACATCCGCAAGCTGCTGGGCGTGCTCAACCGGCTGGCCGACACCGGCAACACGGTGATCGTCATCGAGCACAACCTCGACGTCATCAAGACCGCCGACCATGTCATCGACATGGGACCCGAGGGCGGTGCGGGCGGCGGCACCGTGATCGCGGAGGGCACCCCGGAGGAGATCGCGGCGGTCGCCGAGTCCTACACCGGCCGGTTCCTCGCCAAGATGCTCTGACATCCGAGCGCCGAAGGGGCCCGTCCCACGCTGTGAACCCGCTCGGGTCCTGGCGGTGGGGGCGGGCCCCTCGCGTCCGGGGAGGGCCCGCCCCCACCGGGGCGGCTCGTTCACGGCAGGTGTCGCCGGTAAGGTCGGGCATGTCCGCGCGTCTTGTCGCGCAGCGCCCCGCCCCGCGCGCCCCCTTGACCGCCAGGAGGTCGGCCACCGCCATGTACGCTCCCCCTCCACGTCCCGACCCCACCGGGGGACCGCAGCCGGAGGGCCACCCGGCCCCGCCCCACCACGAGGTGTACGGGTTCGGCCACCGGGGCGCCCCAGTCGATCCCGCCGCGACCGCCGTGTACGGGGACGGACGCGCGGAGCCCCCGGCCGCGGCGGGACCGCAGCAGCTGTACCCGCTGGCGGGTTGGCGGACCCGGGTCCTGGCCAGGCTCTTCGACCTCGTCCTGGTCGCCCTGCCGGCCCTGCTCCTGGCCCTGTTCGTGACCCTGGCCTGGGTCGGCGTCCAGGAGGTCTCCAACGGGTCGACCCAGGGCATCCAGGGCCGGTACCCGGTCTTCCTGTCGGTGATCTGGTTCGTGCTCTACACCGGCTACGAGACCTTCGCCCTCTCCCGCTGGCGCCAGACCCTGGGCAAGCGCAGACTCGGCCTGAAGGTGGCGCCGGTCGCCGGCACGGGCAGCCTGGGCCCCGTGCGCCTGTCGGCGCTGACGGTACGCGCGGCCCTGCTGGCGCTGCCCTTCCTGTTCCTGTACCTGCTGCTGTTCACCTTCGACTGGTTCTGGTGGCTGCTGGTCATCGTCATGGCCGTGCTCACCGGCGGCATGGCCGCCTGGAACAGGCCCAACCGCCAGGGCCTGCACGACAAGATCGCGGGCACCGTGGTGCTCGACGTCGCCGAGCCGCAGGCACACCGCCCACCCGTGTAGCCCGGCGCCTCCCGGAGGGGCCCCGGAGCAGGGCACCCCTCCACGCCTACTACATTGTGTAGTGCATACTTTTCGCGCAGGTGAGGGAGCGTTCGGTCGTGGCCGGTAAGAGGACGTGCGGGTGCGGGGTGAGCAGGCGGGGCCTGCTCGGAACGGCGGGAGCGGCGGCGGCCGTCACGGCCGTGAGCGCCTGCGGCGGCGAACCGCCCCGGCCGCAGGACGTGCGCCGCGGCCACGTGGTCGGCCAGACCAGTGACGTCCCCGAGGGTGCGGGAGCGGTCTTCCACAACAGCAAACTGGTGGTGACCCAGCCCGAGAAGGACGACTACCGGGCGTTCAGCGCCTCGTGCACGCACGGGGGCTGCACGGTCCAGGAGGTCGACGACGTCATCCGGTGCCTGTGCCACGGCAGCGAGTTCGACATCTCCACCGGCGAGGTGGTCACCGGACCGGCTCAGGAGCCGCTGGAGGGGTTCACCGTCACCATCGACGGCGGGGACATCATCCTGGACTGACCGGGCCCGGAGGGAGCGCCTCCGGCGGGGCGCACGGTACCGCGCACGCGACGGCGCCCGGAGCACATCGCTCCGGGCGCCGTCCGCGTCGGCTCAGGCCTCGCCGGGGTCGCCTCCGGGAGGGCCGGTGACGCCGTTCGGCTCACGGCGCCGGAACGCCGAGGTGGGGAACTGCGTGGCGTACGAGACGTCGTCGTCGCCGGAGACGAACTCGGTGCGGCTGCGCGGCAGGGACTCCGGGTAGTGCGCGACCAGCCACCCGATCAGGTGCTCGCGGATCTCGCAGGCGATGTCCCACTGGGCTCCCGTGTCGGCGGCGGTCGCCACCACGCGCACCATCACGTCACCGGTCGCGGTGACGTCCACGACCTGGCACGACCAGCTGCGGCCGTCCCAGTTCCTGCTGGACGTGATCAGGCGCCCGGCCTCCTCGCGCAGTTCCGCGATCGGGACCTCCCAGTCCAGGGGGAGCATGACCTTGGCGGTGATCGCCGTGCCCTGCTTGGTCCAGTTCTCGAAGCTGGTCGTGGTGAAGTTGGCGACCGGCACGACCAGGCGGCGCTCGTCCCAGATCTTGATGGTGACGTTGACCAGGCTCAGCTCCTCGATCCGTCCCCACTCACCCTCGACCACGACCACGTCGCCGATGCGCAGCGCGTCGCTGAAGGCGAGCTGGAGCCCGGCGAACAGGTTGCTCAGGGTCGACTGGGCCGCGACACCGGCGACGATGCCGATGATGCCCGCGGAGGCCAGGAGTCCGGCGCCCAGTGCCCGCACGGAGTCGAACGTGAAGAGGATCGACGCGATGGCCAGGACCACGATGACCGAGGTGATGACCCTGCGCAGCAGCCGCACCTGGGTCTGCAGGCGCCTGGCCTTGCGGTCGGCGTCACCGTTGGCGACCGACAGGCGCGCGAGGACCATGTCGGTGACGGCGTGCGCCAGGCTGATGCCCAGCGCGGTCAGCGACCCGATCATGAGGATCTGCATCGCGTGCTCGATGACCTGGTACGTGCTCCAGGGCACGTCCGACTCCTCGGGCAGCGCGAGGTTGGCGCCGACCACCGCGGCCGCCGTGTAGCCGGAGAAGGCGGTCCGCGCGACCACGTAGTCCGCGACGCGCCAGGCCTTGGCCAGCTTGTTCTTGAGTACCCACCTGACGGCGAACACCAGCAGCAGCGCGAGGGTGACGGCGATACCGATCGCGATCCATTGGGAGGGGTCCACGACGGGGGTCCTCCTTGTCGTTCATGTCCGGAAGTTCGTCTGTACCCGCCCAACCTAGACCATGCAGATGCGCAATCGTGACGTTTGCATGACATGGAGCAGACCTTCGGGGCCGGGACCGCGCGCGGAACCCGCCCGCTGCGGGAACACCGGGGGCCCTACGGGCCGGCGTGAACCTCGCCACGGCGGCGACGGACGGGTCACGAGTGGCCGTCTGTCCCCCCGACCTATCAGAATGGGGGTATGGCTGTGACTCCTCACCTGCGTCCCGCACCCGGATCCATCCCGACCTCGCCGGGCGTGTACCGGTTCAGGGACGCGTCGGGGCAGGTCATCTACGTCGGCAAGGCCAAGAACCTCCGCTCCCGGCTCTCCTCCTACTTCCGGGACTTCGCCGGACTGCACCCGCGCACCCAGCAGATGGTCTCCACCGCCGCCGACGTCGACTGGACGATCGTCGGCACCGAGGTGGAGGCGCTCCAGCTGGAGTACTCCTGGATCAAGCAGTACAGCCCCCGGTTCAACGTCAAGTACCGCGACGACAAGAGCTACCCCTACCTGGCGGTCACCCTCAACGAGGAGTTCCCCCGCGTCCAGGTCATGCGCGGTGCCAAACGCAAGGGGGTGCGCTACTTCGGCCCCTACTCCCATGCCTGGGCCATCCGCGAGACCGTCGACCTGCTGCTGCGGGTCTTCCCGGTGCGCACCTGCTCGGCGGGGGTGTTCCGCGGCGCCCGCAACAGCGGCCGCCCCTGCCTGCTCGGCTACATCGGCAAGTGCGTCGCGCCGTGTGTGGGAAAGGCGACCCCGGAGGAGCACCGCGAACTCGCCGACGACTTCTGCTCCTTCCTCGCCGGGGACACCGGACGCTTCATCCGCGAACTGGAGGGGCGGATGAGGGAGGCCGCCGGGGAGATGGAGTACGAGCGCGCGGCCCGCATCCGCGACGACATCGAGGCCCTGCGCGCAGCCCTGGAGAAGCAGGCGGTCGTCCTGCCCGACTCCACCGACTGCGACGTCATCGCCATGGCCGACGACCCGCTGGAGGCGGCGGCGCAGATCTTCCACGTCCGCGGCGGCCGTATCCGGGGCCGGCGCGGCTACGTGGTGGACAAGGTGACCGACGCCGGGCCCGCGGAGCTGATGCGGACCTTCCTCGGGCAGCTCTACGGGGCCGCCGACGGCACCGACGAGAGCGCGGGCACCGGTACCGCCGTCCCGCGCGAGGTCCTGGTCTCCCACGAGCCCGCGGACCCCGAGGCGCTGGCCGCCTGGCTGTCGGAGCACCGCGGCTCCTCCGTGGACCTGAGGGTGCCCCAGCGGGGCGACAAGAAGTCCCTCATGGAGACGGTCGAGAAGAACGCCCGGGAGGCGCTCGCCCGGCACAAGACCCACCGGGCGGGGGACCTGAGCACCCGCAGCCGCGCCCTCAACGAGATCCAGGACGCCCTCGGCCTGGCCGAGGCCCCGCTGCGCATCGAGTGCTACGACATCTCCAACCTCCAGGGCGAACACGTGGTGGCCTCCATGGTGGTGTTCGAGGACGGGCTGGCCCGCAAGTCCGAGTACCGCCGCTTCTCCATCCGGGGCAGCGGCGAGGGCGACCGCGAGCAGCACGACGTCGCCGCCATGTACGAGGTCGTCCGACGGCGGTTCCGCCGCTACCTGGAGGAGAGCTCCAGGAGCGGCGAGGTCGCCCGTATGGGCGAGACCGGCGACCACGGCGGTCACCGGACCGACGACGAGCCTTCACCCGGTAAGTTCGCCTACCCGCCTAACCTGGTGGTGGTGGACGGGGCCCGGCCCCAGGCCGAGGCGGCGCGCCGCGCGCTGGACGAGCTCGGCATCGAGGACGTCGCCGTGTGCGGTCTGGCCAAGCGTCTGGAGGAGGTGTGGTTGCCCGGTGACGAGGACCCGGTGATCCTGCCGCGCGCCGGCGAGGGCCTGTACCTGCTCCAGCGCCTGCGCGACGAGGCGCACCGCTTCGCCATCGCCTACCACCGGAACAAGCGAGCCAAGGCGCTCACCGGCAGCAGCCTGGACGAACTCCCCGGGCTGGGTCCGGCGCGCAGAACCGCCCTGATCAAGGAGTTCGGCTCGGTGAAACGACTTGCCTCGGCCTCGGTCGAGGAGATGGCGAACGTGCCCGGTATCGGCCCCAGACTGGCCGAGACCGTGCACGCGCACCTGTCCGGCGGCCCCGCCGGACGGGACGGGAAGGGTGACGGGGCCACAACACGAGACACCACTGACGGGAAAGGAGACACATGACGGTCGAACTGGGCGGGGAGCTACCGCCCGAGGTGGTCATCGTCACCGGAATGTCCGGTGCGGGCCGCAGCACGGCGGCCAGGGCCCTGGAGGACCTGGACTGGTTCGTGGTGGACAACCTGCCACCGGGTCTGCTGCCCACCATGATCGAACTGGCCGGACGCACGCACGGAGCGGTCCCCAGGGTCGCGGTGGTCGTGGACGTGCGCTCCCTGGCGTTCACCGAGGACCTGCTGTCCACGGTGGAGGAGCTGCGCAAGCGGGACATCGTCGCCCGGGTGCTCTACCTGGAGGCGGGGGACGACGCCCTGGTACGCCGGTTCGAGGGGGTGCGCAGGCCGCACCCGCTCCAGGGCGAGGGCCGCCTGACCAACGGCATCGACCGCGAGCGCGAGACCCTGCGCGCCATCCGCGGCGAGGCGGACCTGGTCATCGACACCTCCCAGCTCAACGTGCACCAGCTCAAGGCTCGGGTGATCGGGTTCTTCGGTGAGAGCGACGAGGCCCGGCCGCGCGCCAACGTGGTGTCCTTCGGGTTCAAGCACGGGCTCCCGGTCGACGCCGACCTCGTCCTCGACTGCCGCTTCCTCCCCAACCCCCACTGGGTGCCGGAACTCAGGCCCATGAACGGCCGCGACGAGCCGGTGAGCGACTACGTCCTGTCCCAGGACGGGGCCAAGGAGATGCTGGAGGCCTACTCCGAGGTCCTCCGGCTGACCATCGCCGGATACCAGCGCGAGGGGAAGCACTACATGACCCTCGCGGTGGGCTGTACCGGTGGCAGGCACCGGAGCGTGGCCATGGCCGAGCAGTTCGCCGAGCGGCTGCGCGGCCAGGGGGTGGACGTGCACGTCGTCCACCGCGACGTGGGCCGCGAGTAGGCGGACGCGACACGCACAGGACTGGACGGCCGCCGTCCCCCGCGGTGCGAGGGGACGCCGGGGGACCGGAACCGGGCCGGTCGCCCGCCCGGGTGGGCGGGCGGGGTCAACCGAATCGCCAAGAGGGGCGTCTTCCCCTAGATTGGCCCGGTCACCGCTGGCGCCGCTCCCCACACGGGCGGGGCGCCGGCGGACCGGGGGCGTGTGAGGACCTGCTGCCCGCCGTCCTCGGCGGCACGGTCCGGCGCGTCCGCTGCAGTCGGGACGAGGGGGCAGGCCACAGCCATGGCGAGAAGCACCGGGCCGGACGGGGAGGCGCAGCGCCCACCCCGGGTGGTCGCGCTGGGCGGAGGGCACGGCCTGCACGCCTCCCTCTCCGCTCTGCGAAGGGTGACCACCGACGTGACGGCGGTCGTCACGGTCGCCGACGACGGTGGTTCCAGCGGTCGGCTCCGGCAGGAGCTGGGCGTCCTCCCCCCCGGTGACCTGCGCATGGCGCTCGCCGCCCTGTGCGGGGACGACGAGTGGGGCCACACCTGGAGTCAGGTGCTCCAGCACCGGTTCAGCTCGGAGGGCGATCTGCACGGCCACGCCGTCGGCAACCTGCTCATCGTGGCCCTGTGGGAACTCCTGGGCGACTCCGTGGCCGGACTGGACTGGGTCGGCCAGCTGCTCGGCGCCCACGGTCGCGTCCTGCCGATGTCGTCGGTGCCGCTCGACATCGCCGCCGAGGTGTCGGGGGTGGACCCGGAACGCCCCGACGAGCTGACGACCGTGCGCGGCCAGGTGGCGTGCGCCAGCACCAGCGGCCGGGTGCGCTCCATCTCCCTGATCCCCGAGTGCCCGCCCGCGAGCCCGCAGGCGGTCAAGGCGGTGCGCGAGGCCGACTGGATCGTGTTCGGCCCCGGTTCGTGGTTCACCAGCGTGCTCCCGCACCTGCTGGTCCCCGACCTGGCCCACGCCCTGGTCACCACCCGTGCCCGGCGCCTGGTGACCCTCAACCTGTCGCCGCAGCGCGGCGAGACCGACGACTTCCGTCCCGAGACCTACCTGGAGGTCCTGCACGAGCACGCCCCCAAGCTGGGGGTGGACGTGGTCCTGGCCGACCGGGGCACCGTGGAGGACGCCGCACCGCTGCGGGCGGCCACGAGGGAGCTGGGCGGGCGCCTGGAACTGGGTGACCTGTCGTGCTCCGACGGCAGCCCGCGCCACGACGCCGAGCGGCTGGCGGAGGCCTTCGAGCGGATCCTGGTCGACTGACGGGTTCGCCGCGGCACGCACCGGGGAAGACCGGCGTCATGGCTGATCAGAACGTGTACCTCGAACGCGTCTACGACGAGGTGCGGGCGCGGGGAGCGCAGGACGCACAGGAGCCGCCGCCGGGAACCCGCTTCCTCGTGGACCGCCTGTGGCCGCGCGGGGTGGGCAAGGAGTCCATGGAGGGCGTCCGGTGGGTGAAGGAGGCCGCGCCGAGCCCCGGGCTGCGCACGTGGTTCGGCCACGACCCGGCGCGCTTCCGCGAGTTCGCCGAGCGCTACCGGGCGGAGCTGGACTCCCGGCCGGAGGCGCTCTCACCCCTCCTCGACGCCGCCCGCCGCGGCCCGGTCACCCTCCTGTACGCCGCGAAGGACAGCGAGCACAACCACGCCGTCGTCCTGCGCGACCACCTGGAGGAGGCGCTCCGACCAGGGGCGGGGGGCAATTGACCGCACACCCGCACGAACGCAGACAGCGCCGCGCCCCGGGGCCAGGGTGAAGGGGCGACACGCCGTCCGGGGGTCGGTACCGAGCGTCGCGTAACGTAGTCTGCCTCGGAGAAAGTCCCCCGTGGCCAGGCCTCGAGGGACGCACCCCGGTACCGAGCGCGCGGTGCCGGGCCGGGTTGTTCCAAGGGGGAGGATCGCAGCGATGGCGATGACCGGCGTGGTGAAGGATGAGTTGAGCCGTCTGGCCATTCTCAAGCCATGCTGCCGCAAGGCGGAGGTGTCCACCATCCTGCGTTTCACCGGGGGACTGCACCTGGTGGGCGGGCGGATCGTGATCGAGGCCGAACTCGACACGGGTGCGGCCGCACGGCGCCTGCGCAAGGACATCTCGGAGGTGTTCGGCCACGAGTCCGAGGTGGTCGTGCTGTCCCCGAGCGGACTGCGCAAGGGCAACCGGTACGTGGTGCGGGTGATCAAGGAAGGCGAGTCCCTGGCCCGGCAGACGGGCCTGGTGGACAACAACGGCCGCCCGGTGCGCGGCCTGCCCCGGCACGTGGTGGCCGGCGGGGCCTGTGACTCCGAGTCGGCGTGGCGGGGCGCGTTCATCGCGCACGGCTCGCTGACCGAGCCGGGGCGGTCGATGTCCCTGGAGGTCACCTGCCCCGGGCCGGAGGCCGCGCTGGCGCTGGTGGGCGCCGCACGGCGCCTCAAGGTGCACGCCAAGGCGCGGGAGGTGCGCGGTGTGGACCGGGTGGTGGTCCGCGACGGCGACTCCATCGGTGCCCTGCTGACGCTGCTGGGCGCGCACCAGAGCGTGCTGGCGTGGGAGGAGCGCCGGATGCGCCGGGAGGTGCGGGCGACCGCGAACCGCCTGGCCAACTTCGACGACGCCAACCTGCGGCGCAGCGCGCGGGCGGCGGTCGCGGCCGGAGCGCGCGTGGAGCGGGCCCTGGAGATCCTGGGGGAGGAGGCGCCCAAGCACCTCGTCGCCGCGGGCCAGCTGCGCCTGGCGCACAAGCAGGCGTCGCTGGAGGAGCTGGGCCAGCTGTCCGTGCCCCCGCTGACCAAGGACGCCATCGCCGGCCGCATCCGCAGGCTCCTGGCGATGGCCGACAAGCGGGCCGGCGACCTGGGCATCGAGGGCACCGAGGCCAACCTCACTCCGGACATGCTCGTCCCCTGACCGGCGGGCGGGGCCGCAAGGGGAAGCAACAGGCCCGCAACAGGGATGTTCGGCTTTGTTAACTGGGAAAACTCCCGGATAACTTCCGAAAATGGTATAGACCTCTTGGCTTTGCGGTGTCAGGATGGTCGCGAACCCGCGAGGGGCGGCGGGTCGCTGGACGCGGGGTCGGAACGGCTCCCCGTCGACATTCCGCTAGGCTCTTTGTGAACACCTGTTATGCGTTCACGCTGTTCAACACGGTTGGATCGGGCTGTACCAGCCCGTATTCCCCGGAGTGTGGAACGCGCGGGTGAAATGATGTGCGACATATGAGGAGATTGGTTCCGTGACCATCCGTGTAGGCGTCAACGGCTTCGGTCGGATCGGCCGCAACTTCTGGCGCGCGGTCGCCGCCGGCGGCAGCGACATCGAAATCGTCGCGGTCAACGACCTCACCGACACCAAGACGCTCGCGCACCTGCTCAAGTACGACACCGTGCTCGGCACCCTCGACGGCGACGTCGAGGTCGGTGACGGCTTCATCCGCGTCGGCGACAAGAACATCAAGGTCCTCGCCGAGCGCGACCCGGCCCAGCTGCCCTGGTCCGACCTCGGTGTGGACGTCGTCATCGAGTCCACCGGCCGCTTCACCAAGGCCGAGGACGCGAAGAAGCACATCGCCGCCGGTGCCAAGAAGGTCATCATCTCCGCGCCCGCCAAGGGCGAGGACCTGACCGTGGTGATGGGCGTCAACGACGACAAGTACGACCCCGCGAGCCACCACGTCATCTCCAACGCCTCCTGCACCACCAACTGCGTGGCGCCCATGGCGAAGGTCCTCCTGGACAGCTTCGGCATCGTCCAGGGCCTGATGACCACGGTGCACGCGTACACCAACGACCAGGTCATCCTGGACTTCCCGCACTCGGACCTGCGCCGCGCCCGCGCCGCCGCGCAGAACATCATCCCGACCACCACCGGTGCCGCCAAGGCCACCGCCCTGGTGATCCCCGAGCTCGCCGGCAAGCTGGACGGCATCGCCATGCGCGTCCCCGTCCCGGACGGCTCCGCCACCGACCTGGTCGTCACCCTGGAGCGCCCGGCCACCAAGGACGAGGTCAACGCCGCGTTCAAGGCCGCCGCCGAGGGCCCCCTCAAGGACGTCCTGGTCTACACCGAGGACGAGATCGTCTCCTCCGACATCGTCGGCACCGCGCCCTCCTGCACCTTCGACTCGAAGATGACGCTGGTCGCGGGCAACCAGGTCAAGATCCTCGGCTGGTACGACAACGAGTGGGGCTACTCCAACCGCCTGGCCGACCTGGCCAAGCTGGTCGGCTCCAGCCTGTAACGCCACGGCCCCATGGCCACCGGCGCGTGAGACGGCACCCCTTCGCCCGCAGTGCGCGCGGAGGGGTGCCGTCGTGAGCGCCGCCCGGGTCACCGTCCGGGACAGAGCAGACCCACACCCCAACGAGGAGACCAGCATGCGGACGATCGACGACCTCGACGTCTCCGGTAAACGCGTGTTCGTCCGGGCCGACCTGAACGTGCCCCTGGACGGCGACCGCATCACCGACGACGGTCGCATCCGCGCGGCCCTGCCGACCATCGACAAGCTCCGTGAGCGCGGCGCCCGCGTCATCGTCGCCGCCCACCTGGGCCGCCCCAAGGGCGCCCCGGACCCCCGCTACTCCCTGCGCCCGGTCGCCGCCCGCCTGGGCGAACTGCTCGGCACCGAGGTGGCCTTCGCCGCCGACACCGCCGGCGAGTCCGCCCGGGCGACCGCCGACTCCCTCGCGGACGGCCAGGTCGCCCTGCTGGAGAACGTGCGCTTCGAGCCGGGGGAGACCAGCAAGGACGACGCCGAGCGCGGCGATCTCGCCGACCGCTTCGCACGCCTGGCCGACCTGTACGTCGGCGACGCCTTCGGTGCCGTGCACCGCAAGCACGCCAGCGTCTACGACCTCCCCGGCAAGCTCCCCCACGCCGTCGGCGGGCTCGTCCTGACCGAGGTCGAGGTCCTGCGCAAGCTCACCGCGGACCCCCAGCGCCCCTACGCCGTGGTCCTGGGCGGCTCCAAGGTCTCCGACAAGCTCGGCGTCATCGACAACCTCCTGGGCGCTGCCGACCGCATCCTCATCGGCGGCGGGATGGTCTTCACGTTCCTCAAGGCCAAGGGCTACGAGGTCGGGTCCAGCCTGCTGGAGGCCGACCAGCTCGACACCGTGCGCGGCTACCTGGAGCGCGCCGAGCGCGAGGGCGTGGAGATCGTCCTGCCCGTCGACGTCGTCGCCGCCGAGAAGTTCGCCGCCGACGCCCCGCACGCCCCGGTCGACGTCGAGGCCATCCCCGCCGACCGGATGGGCCTGGACATCGGCCCGAGGAGCCAGGAGCTCTTCGCCGGGAAGCTGGCCGACGCCAGGACCGTGTTCTGGAACGGCCCCATGGGGGTCTTCGAGATGCAGCCCTACGCCGACGGCACCCGTGCCCTGGCCCAGGCCCTGATCGACTCCGGCGCGTTCACCGTGGTCGGCGGCGGTGACTCCGCGGCGGCCGTGCGCGCGCTCGGATTCGACGAGGCCGCCTTCGGCCACATCTCCACCGGCGGAGGCGCCAGCCTGGAGTACCTGGAGGGCAAGGACCTTCCCGGTATCGACGCGCTCAGGTAGGACCGGGGCCCGGAAAAGCCCCGGGGCGCCCCGGTCGTCCACCGACCCCCGACCTCTCCCAGACAGGAAGAACGAACATGGCCAAGCGCCTGCCGCTCATCGCCGGCAACTGGAAGATGAACAACAACCACCTGGAGGCCATCGCGCTCGTCCAGAAGCTGGCGTTCGGGCTGAACGACAAGGACTACGACAACGCCGAGGTCGTCGTCCTCGCGCCGTTCACCGACCTGCGCAGCGTCCAGACCCTCGTCGACGGCGACAAGCTCAAGATCGGGTACGGCGCGCAGGACGTCTCCGCGCACGACAAGGGCGCCTACACCGGGGAGATCTCCGGTTCGATGCTGGCCAAGCTGGACTGCTCCTACGTGCTGGCCGGCCACTCCGAGCGCCGCGAGTACCACAACGAGGACGACGCCCTGGTCAACGCCAAGGTGAAGGCCGCCTACCGGCACGGCATCGTGCCGATCCTGTGCGTGGGGGAGGGCCTGGAGGTCCGCAAGGCGGGCCGTCAGGTCGAGCACGTCCTGGCCCAGCTGGACGGCGCCCTCAAGGAGGTCACGGCGGAGCAGGCCGAGCGGATCGTGGTCGCGTACGAGCCGGTGTGGGCCATCGGCACCGGTGAGGTCGCCACCCCAGAGGACGCCCAGGAGGTGTGCTCGGCGATCCGCACCCGTCTGGCGGAGCTGTACTCGCCCGAGGTCGCGGGCGCCGTGCGCGTGCTCTACGGCGGTTCGGTCAAGGGCGACAACGCTCCCGGCATCATGGCCAAGGACGACGTCGACGGCGCCCTGGTCGGCGGCGCGTGCCTCAAGGCCGACGAGTTCGTCAAGGTGATCCGCTTCGGCGACAAGTAGTCGCCGATCGTCTCGTGCCGTCCCGCCCGTCACCCTTCGATGTCGAATGGTGACGGGCGGAGTGCCCGACAGGTCCCCGGGTCGGGCTAGACTTCGCTGTGGGGCTCTCCGTGCCTCGCGGTTTCCCCACCCGTGCCGCCTGGGCACGGTAAAATCCGAAATTGTCCCCGGTCTCCTCCTTCCCCTTCTCCGCACAGGCCCGGTGCCGCGGTACCGCCGCTGGTGTGGGTGGGAAATGGGGGATCGAGGTTTCCATCCCCCCGCTGCGGGGTCGAGCTACGGGTGAGCGTGTGATCCTCGGTCTGTCCATCTTCGTGATGCTTCTCAGCGTGCTGTTGATCCTCCTGGTGCTCCTGCACAAGGGCAAGGGCGGCGGCCTCTCCGACATGTTCGGCGGTGGCGTCACGTCCTCGCTCGGCGGATCCTCGGTGGTCGAACGCAACCTGGACCGGATGACCATCGTCATCTCGGTGGCGTGGATCCTCTCGATCGTCGTCCTCGGCCTGCTGATCAACCGGGGAATGTGATCCGCGACCCGCGGAGCGCCCCCAGTCCACAGTCAAGCTCGCCCGATCATCCGGTGGGCCAGTTCGCTGAAGGAGTTTTTCGTGGGTAGTGGCAGTGCCATCCGTGGCAGCCGTGTCGGAGCCGGCCCGATGGGCGAGGCGGAGCGGGGCGAGGCAGCCCCGCGCGTGCGGGTTCCGTTCTACTGCGCGAACCTGCACGAGGTCGTGCCCAGTTTCGCGAGCGAAGCTCTGGTTCCCGACGAGTGGGACTGCCCGCGTTGCGGCTTCCCCGCGGGCAAGGACAAGGCGAACCCCCCGTCACCGCCGCGCACCGAGCCCTACAAGACCCACCTGGCGTACGTGAAGGAGCGCCGCAGCGAGGAGGAGGGCAAGCTCATCCTGAACGAGGCCCTCGCCAAGCTGCGTGCCGACCGCGCCGCGGTCGAGGCCCACATGAGGGCCGCCGCACAGAACTAGGGGTCCCGAAGACCTTCTGGAAGGGGCCCGTCGCGACGGGCCCCTTCCGGCATCTACGGGGACCTCCCCGGGGGCCGGGGGCGGGCCGACGCCCCCCGCGCGCGCAGGCTGCCGGACATCACCGAAGGCGTGCGCGAAAAAGCAGAGAGTGCCGATTTTCGGGGCGCGGTGGCGAAAACCCCCTCTCATACATGAAGAAGGGTACGAACTCTCTCAATCGCGGGACTGATGTGGCTGGTGAGGCATAAAGTGATCGGCACGCACACCCCCGAACCCCCTTGAGGAGATGGTGTCGATGTCAGCGTGCCCTAGCGGTGGGGACCACGACTGGATTCTCGGCGACGATCGCAAGTTCGAGTGCGCCAAGTGCGGAGCTCAGAGCGCCCGGCGGTTCTGAGCCCCGGGGCCGGGCTGCACGGTTCCGCGCCCGGCGAGCCCGCCCTTCTCCATGGCGCGCCAGGTCACCGGCTCTCCCAGCGTCTCGGCCACCCCCTTGGCCCAGCGCTCCAGGGGAGCGAACTGCTCCGGCCCCTCCGGAAGCACGGTGCGACCCTGGTAGGACATGCCGTCGAGAACGATGATCTCGCCGTTGAGCCGCAGCTCGGTCTCGTACTCGTTCGCGTTCGGCCTCATGAACCGGACTGTAGCGGGCGGCTGCCCCGGTCGTCCGGACTTTGGCGGGATTGGCCGGGCGCGGCCACCGTCGGAACCCCAGGGGTACCGCCGCACCGAGCACACGAAAGAGTTGGAAGAATGGGGGGATGGCCTCCCCCGAAAACGCGGACGTCCCCGCTCCCGTGCCGGGCGTCCCCTCGGACCTGACACAGCCCTCCGGCGGCGTATCGCACCTGCGCCGGTACGTCAGCCTGCGCGGCCCCAACACGCGGATGTGGATGACCGCGGCGTACTTCTCGGGCGCCCTCACCCTGGGCTTCCTGGTGGTCCTGGGGTCCATGCTCTGGCACGTGCTGCGCGAGGAGGCGACCGTCGGCTCGGTCTCCCTGTGGGCGGCCGCGGGCCTGACCATGCTTTTCATCGGCCCCGGCAGCAACCTCCTCCTGGTACGGGGGCTGCCCCAGCGCATCACCCGCCAGGGCATCAGCGCCGACAGCGACGGCGTCACGGTCCTCCAGGAGCGCAAGTGGTGGTTCCCGGGCGAGGGGACGTTCATCGCGTGGCCGGAGATCCGCCGCGTCCGCGAGGTGCACACCGGTGGACGCCGGCTGACGTACTTCATCGAGTTCGTGCTGGACACCCACCGCACCGAAACCGAGCTCCCGAGCTGGGCCGAGACCGCCGAGAGCCTCGGACTGGAACCGGTGGCCGCGCCCACGCAGTTCTACGTGCAGGTGCCCGCGGAGCACAAGGAGAAAATCCTGAGGATGGTGGAGCGCACCGCGCCGCTGCCCTCGGTCGTGGTGCGGACCCCGCCGCTGGTGGGCTGACCGGAAACGTTGCCGGTATGGCGTGAGGGGCGGGGCCGCGAACCCTTCCGGTCACCGCACTAGTGTGAGGCGCGCCCGTCCAGCCGCCGGGTCAGTTCCGCGGCCGCGTCGCGCGCCCTCCCCGCGAGGGCCTGCGGGGTGACGGGCCGCGCACCGGGCACCGTCAGGCTGATCGCCGCGGCGGGGCGGCCGTTGTGGTCCGAGGCCGCCGCGGCCACCGACACGAACCCCTCGGTGACCTGGCCGTCCTCGATGGACCAGCCCTGGCGCCGCTCCTCCTCCAGGACCCGGCGCAGCTCCCCGGGGGTGGCGGGCCCGCGCCCGGTGCGGTCGGTGAACGCCGCCGTGTCCGGGTAGAGGGCACGCACCTGGGCACGGGGCAGGCGCGCCAGCATCGCCCGCCCCGACGCGGTCAGGTGCGCGGGGAGGCGCACCCCCACCCCGGTGATCAGCGGCGCGGCGTGCGGGGGCTGCTCCTTGAGCAGGTACAGGGTGTCGGCACCGTGCAGCACGCCCAGGTGGGCGGTCGCACCGGTGCTCTCGGTGAGCTGGTGCAGGAGGGGGCGCGCCAGCCGCTCCACGCCGTCGTGGCGCAGGTAGGCCGAGCCGATCTCGAAGGCCGCCACCCCGAGGCCCCAGCGGCGCTCCTCCGGGAGGTGGGTCACGAACCCCTCCTCCGCCATGGCCTCCAGCAGCTGGTAGACGCTGGAGCGCGGGACACCGAGCTCGGCGGCGATCGCCGCGGCCGACACCGGCCCGGGGCGCGTCGCCAGGAAGCGGAGCAGCCGCAGGGCGCGGGTCGCCGCCGGAACGAGGCTCATGCGCCGATTGTGCCACGCGGCCCCCACGGGCGCCGGTCGAGCACATCCGCAGCCGCAGGAGCCGGGCCGCGTGGGGGCGGCCCCGCCGGCGTCGCCGTCCGCAGCGGAGGGGGCCGGTGCCGCGCAGTCTGACATACCAGACGGAACCGCCGTGTCAGCGCTTCACCGGCGGCCTCCCGAGGGGTCCAATGGGTGCATGTCCACGCCAGTCCCTTCCGTCGTCGTCGGTGGTGCCCCTCTCACCCCGGCCCAGGTCCTCGACGTCGCGCGCCACGGCGCCCGCGTCACCCTCTCCGAGGAGTCCCGCAAGGCCGTCAGGCACGGCCGCGAACGGGTCGAGTCCCTCGCCCGCGGTGAGGTCCCCGCCTACGGGGTCAGCACGGGGTTCGGCGCGCTCGCCACACGCCACATCGCCCCCGACCTGCGGGCCCGCCTCCAGCGGTCGCTCATCCGCTCCCACGCGGCGGGAACCGGGCCCGAGGTCGAGCGCGAGGTCACACGCGCCCTCATGCTCCTGCGCCTGCGCACCCTGGCCTCCGGCAGCACCGGCGTCGGGACCGCCACCGTCGAGACCCTCGCCGCCCTGCTCAACGCCGGGATCACCCCGGTCGTCCACGAGTACGGCAGCCTGGGCTGTTCCGGAGACCTGGCGCCGCTGGCGCACGTCGCTCTCGCCCTGATGGGCGAGGGCACCGTGCACGACGCCGCCGGGGAGGCCAAACCCGCCTTCACCGCCCTGCACGAGGCCGGGATCCGACCGGTGGAGCTGGGGGCCAAGGAGGGCCTGGCGCTCATCAACGGCACCGACGGCATGCTCGGCATGCTCGTCATGGCCTGCCTGGACCTGGAACGGCTGCTCAAGGTCGCCGACATCACCGCCGCGATGAGCGTCGAGGCACTGCTGGGCACCGACCGGGTGTTCGCCGACGAGCTCCAGCGGCTGCGCCCGCACCCCGGACAGGCCGCCTCCGCCGCCAACCTGCGCGCCATGCTCGCCGGCTCCCCGATCGTCGCCTCCCACCGCGGCCCCGACTGCAACCGGGTCCAGGACGCCTACTCGCTGCGCTGCGCCCCCCAGGTGGCGGGAGCGGCCCGCGACACCCTCGCCCACGCCCTCCTCGTGGCCGGGCGCGAACTCGACAGCGTCATCGACAACCCGGTCGTGCTCGACGACGGGCGGATCGAGTCCAACGGCAACTTCCACGGCGCGCCCGTGGCCTACGTGCTCGACTTCCTGGCCATCGCGGTCGCCGACACCGCGTCCATCGCGGAGCGGCGCACCGACCGCATGCTCGACGTGTCCCGGTCCCACGGGCTGCCCGCCTTCCTCGCCGACGACCCCGGCGTGGACTCCGGCCACATGATCGCCCAGTACACGCAGGCCGCCATCGTCTCCGAACTCAAGCGCCTGGCCGTGCCCGCCAGCGTCGACTCCATCCCCAGCTCCGCCATGCAGGAGGACCACGTGTCCATGGGCTGGTCGGCCGCCCGCAAGCTGCGTCGCGCCGTGGACGGCCTGACCAGCGTGCTCGCGGTGGAGCTGCTCACCGCCGCCCGCGCACTGGACCTGCGTTCGCCCCTGGAGCCCGGCCCGGCCACCGGCGCCGTCCTGCGCGCCCTCCGGGAGAGGGTCGACGGCCCCGGCCCCGACCGCCACCTGGCCCCGGAGATCGCCGCGGCCACGGCCATGGTCGCCGACGGCTCCGCGGTCGGGGCAGCGGAGTCCGTCACCACGCTCGTCTGACCCCGGGGCGGGTACAGCCCCGGGCCGCCGGCCCACCACGAACGAGGAGCCCCGCATGAGCACCCCGCGCACCGTCCGCGCCGCACGCGGCACCACCCTGTCCGCGAAGGGCTGGCCCCAGGAGGCCGCCCTGCGCATGTTCCACAACAACCTCGACCCCGAGGTCGCCGAGCACCCCGAGGAGCTGGTGGTCTACGGCGGTACGGGCAAGGCCGCGCGGGACTGGCGCAGCTTCGACCGCATCACCGCCTCCCTGCGCGACCTGGAGGGGGACGAGACACTCCTCGTGCAGTCCGGGCGACCGGTCGGCATCATGCGCACGCACGAGTGGGCGCCGCGCGTGCTGATCGCCAACAGCAACCTCGTGGGGGACTGGGCGAACTGGCCCGAGTTCCGCCGCCTGGAGGCCAGGGGCCTGACCATGTACGGGCAGATGACCGCCGGCTCGTGGATCTACATCGGTACCCAGGGCATCCTCCAGGGCACCTACGAGACCTTCGCCGCGGTCGCCGCCAAGCTCGGCGGCGCGGCCGGCGGCAGCGGCGGCACGCTCGCCGGCACGATCACCCTCACCGCGGGCCTCGGCGGAATGGGAGGCGCCCAGCCGCTCGCCGTCACCATGAACGAGGGCGTGGCGATCGTGGTCGAGTGCGACGGCAGCCGCATCGACCGCCGTATCGAGCACCGCTACCTCGACGTGCGCGCCGACAGCCTCGACCACGCCCTCGACCTCGCCGTACGGGCGCGGGACGAGCGCCGCCCGCTGTCGATCGGCGTGCTCGGCAACGCCGCCGAGGTGTTCCCCGAACTGCTCGCCCGCGGCGCCCCGATCGACATCGTCACCGACCAGACCTCCGCCCACGACCCGCTCTCCTACCTGCCCGTGGGCGTCCGCGTCGACGACTGGAAGGCCCTGGCGTCCGCGAAGCCCGAGGAGTTCACCCTCCGGGCGCGCGAGTCCATGGCCGCCCACGTGGAGGCCATGGTCGGCTTCCTCGACGCCGGCGCCGAGGTGTTCGACTACGGCAACTCCATCCGCGACGAGGCGCGTGAGGGCGGGTTCACCCGGGCGTTCGACTTCCCCGGGTTCGTGCCCGCCTACATCCGGCCGCTCTTCTGTGAGGGCCGCGGACCGTTCCGCTGGGCGGCGCTGTCCGGCGACCCCGCCGACATCGCGCGCACCGACCGGGCCGTCCTCGACCTGTTCCCCGACAACGAGCACCTGGCCCGGTGGATCCGCCTGGCGGGGGAGCGGGTCGCCTTCCAGGGGCTCCCCGCCCGCATCTGCTGGCTCGGCCAGGGCGAGCGCGCCGCCGCCGGGCAGCGGTTCAACGAGCTGGTCGCCTCCGGCGAGATCTCCGCTCCGCTGGCCATCGGCCGGGACCACCTGGACACGGGCTCCGTGGCCTCCCCCTACCGCGAGACCGAGGCCATGAGGGACGGCTCCGACGCCATCGCCGACTGGCCGCTCCTCAACGCCCTCGTCAACACCTCCTCCGGCGCCTCCTGGGTGTCCGTCCACCAAGGCGGAGGCGTGGGCATGGGCCGATCCCTCCACGCGGGACAGGTCAGCGTCGCCGACGGCACGGAACTGGCCGCGGCCAAACTGGAGCGGGTGCTCACCAACGACCCGGCCACGGGGATCGTCCGCCACGTGGACGCCGGGTACGTGGAGGCCGAGCGCGTCGCCGCCGCACACGGCATCCGAGTCCCCATGAAGGAGGGCGAGTGAGCTTCGACCGCTTGTGGGCCGACCTGGCGCCCGTGGGACGCGACGCCGGCAGCGGCGGCTACCACCGCCACACCTGGGCCGGCGCCGACACCGACGCCCGCGCCTGGTTCACGGAGGCCGCGACCGCGCGCGGGCTCGACGTGCGCGCCGACCGCAACGGCAACCTCTGGGCCTGGTGGGGCACCCCCGGGCCGGGGGCCGTGGCCACCGGGTCCCACCTGGACTCGGTACCCGACGGAGGAGCCTTCGACGGGCCGCTCGGGGTGGCCGCCGCGCTGGCCGCCGTCGACGAGCTGCGCCGGCGCGGGATCACGCCGGCCCGGCCGCTGGCGGTCACGGTGTTCGCCGAGGAGGAGGGCGGCCGGTTCGGCGTCCCCTGCCTCGGCAGCAGGCTGAGCGCCGGGGAGATCTCCCCCGAACGCGCCCGCGGCCTCACCGACGCGTCCGGCGTCACCTGGGGGCAGGCGATGGAGGCCGCCGGGCACGACCCGCTGGCGCTCGGCGCCGACCCCGGGGCGCTCGCCGACCTGGACGTGTTCGTGGAGCTGCACGTCGAACAGGGGCGCGCCCTGGAGGACACCGCGCACCCGGTGGGCGTGGCGGGCGCGATCTGGCCGCACGGGCGCTGGCGCATGGACTTCACCGGTCGCGCCGACCACGCCGGGACCACGCGGCTGGAGGACCGCAGCGACCCCATGCTGCCGTTCGCGCACGCGATCCTGGCCGCCCGTTCCCTCGCCGAGGAGCACGGCGCCCGTGCCACCGTCGCCCGGGGCCTGATCGCCCCCAACGGGACCAACGCCATTCCGTCCGCTGTCAGCGCGTGGCTGGACGCCCGAGCCGCCGACCCCGGGACGCTGGACGCCGTCGTGGCCGGGGTCCGCGAGGCGGCGGCGGGCGCCGCACGCGACCACGGCGTGGGCTACGCGATGACCGGTGAGTCCCTCACCCCCCTGGTCGGGTTCGCCCGCGGTCTGCGCGACCGCCTGGCCGCCGTGGTCGCCACCCGGGCCCCGGACCCGCGCGTACCGGTGCTCCCCACCGGTGCCGGGCACGACGCGGGTGTGCTCGCCGCGCACGTGCCCACCGCGATGCTGTACGTGCGCAACCCGACCGGGGTGTCCCACTCCCCGCGGGAGTACGCCCGGCCCGACGACTGCCACGCCGGTGTGCTCGCCCTGGCCGACGTCCTCCAGGACCTCCTCGCCGACCCCGTCCGCACGGTCGGTGCAGGGTGACCGGCGGGGGAGCCGCGGCGGACCGCCCCTCCGGCGCGGGGCGCGGTCCCGCGCCGCGCCGCGTGTGGTGCGAGTGGGCGTGGACCGGCACCGGGGACGGGGCCCCCGCCCACGGGGTGCTCGTCGAGATCTCCCACGGGCGGATCACCTCCGTGGCCGCCGGCACCCGGGCGCCCGCCGACGCCGAGACCCTCACCGGGCTCACCCTGCCCGGGTTGGCCAACGCCCACTCACACGCCTTCCACAGGGCGCTGCGCGGACGCACCCACACCGGCGGCGGATCCTTCTGGACCTGGCGCGAGGCCATGTACCGCGTCGCCGACCGGCTCGACCCCGACACCTACTTGCGGCTGGCCAGGGCCGCCTACGCCGAGATGGCCCTGGCGGGCGTCACCTGTGTGGGCGAGTTCCACTACCTCCACCACGCCCCCGGCGGCGCCCGCTACGCCGACCCCAACGCCATGGGTGCGGCCCTGGCCGGGGCGGCGGCCGACGCCGGGGTCCGGATCACCCTGCTGGACGTGTGCTACCTGTCCGGCGGACCGGACGCCCGCGGGGTCCACCAGCCGCTGGAGGGACCCCAGAGGCGTTTCGGCGACGGCGACGCCGACCGGTGGGCCGACAGGGTCGCCCGGTTCGCCCCGGGCGGGGAGCACGTGCTGGTGGGCGCGGCAGCCCACTCGGTCCGGGCCGTCCCGGCCGCGCAGCTGCCCGACGTCGCCGCGTTCGCCGCCGACCGCGCCGCGCCCCTGCACGTCCACGTGTCCGAGCAGCCGGCCGAGAACACGGCCTGCCTGGGCGCCTACGGCCGCACCCCCACCCGGGTGCTGTCCGACGCGGGGGCGCTCACCCCGCGCACCAGCCTCGTCCATGCCACCCACCTCACCGACGACGACGTCGAGGACGTCCGGCTCTCCGGGGCCACCGTGTGCCTGTGCCCCACCACGGAGCGGGATCTGGCCGACGGGCTGCCCCGCACCGGCGACCTGCTGCCCGCCCCGCTCAGCCTGGGCACCGACCAGCACGTCCAGACCGACCTGTTCGAGGAGGCCCGGGCGGTCGAACTCCACGAGCGCCTGCGCACCCACCGGCGCGGCACCCTGGGCACCGGGGCGCTCCTGCGCGCGGCCACCGCCCACGGGCACGCCTCCCTGGGCTGGGCGGACGCGGGCACGCTGTGTACCGGGGCGCGGGCCGACCTGGTCAACGTCCCCCTGGGCGGCGTGCGGCTGGCCGGGGCCGACCCGGCGCGCGCCACCGACGCCGTGGTCTTCGCCGCCTCCGCCGCCGACGTGCGCCACGTGATGGCCGACGGCCGGTGGACCGTCCGCGACGGCGTCCACACACTCGTGCCCGACACCGCGCACGAACTCGACACGGTGATCAAGGAGATCCACTGATGGCCGACGCGCCGGAGAGCATCCTCATCGACGACATCGCCACCCTGGTCACCAACGACCCGTCCCGGGGCCGTGGCGCGGTGGGCGAGATCCCGGACGCCGCCCTGGTGGTCGAGGGCGGCCGGGTGGCCTGGGCCGGCCCCCGCGCACAGGCGCCCGACGCCGACGCGAGGGTCGACGCGGCGGGGCGCTGCGTCCTCCCCGGGTTCGTGGACAGCCACTCCCACATCGTGTTCGCGGGGGACCGCAGCCGCGAGTTCGCCGCGCGGATGAGCGGGCGCCCCTACTCCGCGGGCGGCATCCGCACCACCGTCGCCGCCACACGTGAGGCCTCCGACGCCGACCTGCTCGTGGGGGCCGAACGGCTCGTGGGCGAGGCCCGCGCCCAGGGCACGACCACCCTGGAGGTCAAGTCCGGGTACGGCCTCACCATTCGCGACGAGGAGCGCAGCCTGGCCGTCGCCGCCAGGGTCACCGACGAGGTGACCTTCCTCGGCGCGCACGTGGTCGCCCCCGAGTACGCGGACGACCCCGACGGCTACCTCGACCTGGTCACCGGTCCCATGCTGGACGCGTGCGCGCCCCACGCGAGGTGGGTCGACGTCTTCTGCGAGCGCGGCGCCTTCGACGAGGACGCCTCCCGGCGCGTCCTCACCGCCGGGATGGAGCGCGGACTGCTGCCCCGGGTGCACGGGAACCAGCTGGGGGAGGGGCCCGGCGTCCGGCTGGGCGTCGAGCTCGGCGCCGCCTCCGTGGACCACTGCACCCACCTCTCCTCCGCCGACGTGGACGCCCTGGCCGAGGCGGCCCGGCGTCCGCGGCCCACGGTCGCCACCCTGCTGCCGGGTGTGGACTTCTCCACCCGCCAGCCCTACCCGGACGCCCGCGCCCTCATCGACGCCGGGGCGGTCGTCGCCCTGGCCGGCGACTGCAACCCGGGTTCGTGCTTCACCTCCAGCCTGGCCTTCTGCATAGCCCTCGCCGTCCGCGACATGGGCATGACCCCGGACGAGGCGGTGTGGGCGGCGACGGCGGGGGGCGCGCGGGCCCTGCGGCGCACCGACGTCGGCCACCTCGCCCCGGGTGCGCGCGCGGACCTCACCCTGCTCGACGCCCCCAACCACATCTACCTGGCCTACCGTCCCGGTGTCCCGCAGGTCGCGGCGGTCTGGAAGGACGGGGCACTGGTCGCCGGGCGGCCCTGACCCGGGCCCGCGCCGGATGACGGCGTAGGACGCGGAGGCCGCCGGCGCCCCGCGAACCGGACACCGAACTCAACCGGCGGCTAACGTCCGCGAAACCTTCGCCGCCCACACTGGAGTCACGTCGGTGCGCGTCCCGCCGTCGCGGAACAGCGTCGTTCCGCGGCGGCGGGCGCACCTTCTCCCAGGGAGGGTCGCAGTGAGCCTTTGGCGGATCAGGACGGCTGTCGAGGACCGGCCGGGCGGACTCGCCGGGGTGGTCGACGCCCTCGCGCGGTGCGGCGGGAACATCGTCGGGCTCTCCCTCCACACGGACGTGTCCGGCGTGGTCGACGAGTTCGTCGTCGACATCCCGGGCGACCACGGCCCCGCGGTCCGCGCGCTCCGGGAGCACTGCCCCACCGGCACGGTCACGGCCGTCCCCGCCCAGAGGCGGGAGGTCGGTGACGACGTCACCCGTGCCCTCCTGCTCACCGCGCGGCTGCGGGCGCACCCCAACCGGCTTCCCGAGGCGCTGGCCGAGCTGCTGCTCGCGGACGAGGCCCGCTGGACCAACCTGACCCGTGTGGAGGGCACCGCCGACGCGGACCCGGGCACCACCATGCTGGTGCCCGTCGGACCGCTCCGCGGCGTCCTCGTGCGCCGGCGGTCGCACGCCTTCACCTGGACCGAGTCGAGCCGGGCCGACGCGCTGGTGCGCTCGGTGATGCCCTCGACGGGTCCGGTCCCCACGGACCGGACCATCCGTACGGCCGAGGGCGCCGGGCTGTCCCTGCGCCAGGTGCGCGAGATCGACGCGCCCGCGCTGAGCGACCTCCACCGGCGCTGCTCGGCGGAGACCGTGCGCAACCGCTACTTCGCGGGGATGGCGGAGCTGAGCCCCCACATGCTGCGGGTGTTCTGCGACCCCGGGCGCGGGCTCACCCTGGCGGTGCGCCCCCGGGGCGAGGAGGAGCCCGTCGCCCTCGGACACCTGATGTACACCCTCGACCCGGGGGTCGGCGAGATCGCCTTCCTGGTGGAGGACGCCTGGCAGGGGTGCGGGGTGGGAACCGCCCTGGCCCGCGCGCTGACCGTGATCGCCGCGGACTGGGGCCTGGCCGAGGTGCGGGCGGAGACCACGCTGGCCAACGCGGGGATGATGCGGATCATGCGCGGTCTCGGCGCGTCCGTACGGTTCCAGGGGGAGGGCGGCTCGTACGTGCACGCCCGGGTGCCGGTCGCCGAGGCGCTGCAGGGCGGACCGGGCGGACCCGCCAGGCGCGGCGGCAGGGTCGCCCGGCTGATGGGGCAGGACTGAGGGCGCCGACGCGCTCGGGCCGCGCGGACCGCGGTGAGGGGGCGCGCCCGGGGAGGGGCGCCACAAGGACGCGGGGGCGGCGACCACTGGGGGTGTCGCCGCCCCCGCTCGCGGTTGACGCGATGAGGCCTCTCCTGGGGCACGGGAGCCCGTCCCCCGGAAGTCTCCTGGTGCTACTCGTCGTCCGCGGCGTCGTCGCCGTTCCCGGCGTCCTCGGTGGAGGAGGCGGAGGAGGCGGAGGACTTCTTGGTGACGCGGCGCTTCTTCACCGGACGCGAGTAGTCGACGAGGGGCTCCATGCGGGACTCGTGCTCCTGGAAGCACTCGCCGCAGGCGTCGACCTCGCGGACGGCGCCGTCCCAGGCGAACTGGATGACCTCACTCGCCTCGACCTTCTCCTCGCGGACGGCGTGGGGATCGCAGTACTTGCGCGTGAAGACCTCGGTGACCACGGCGGGGATTTCCCTTCGGTATCGCGTGAATGTGCGGACCCCTTAATCATACACCTGTACGAACGCGGAAACCGGCTGAACGCCGGGGTTCCGTCATGGGTTCGGGGTCGCCCCGAAGCCTAGCGAAGACCGGCGACACATGCGCCAACGCGTGACCCGTGTGCCCCTGATGACCAGCGGGTCCGCGAGGGGGTGGAACCGGCTGTGATTCCGGTCGCCCGTGGCGCGGGGCGGTTCCGGATCCGCCGCGGCTCCGTGCGAAATGGCGTCGGGGTGATATGGGGCCGCGTGATCGACTTCCCTCTTCTTCGTCCGTTTCCCCGGGCCGGTGTTCCGAAATTCCGGAAGTCGATGTGCGAATTCGGTGAACGCGCAGTGGTGGGCGTGGCTAGGGTGTTGCCAATCCGGGACGAAGCGCCGAGTGGCGGCGATCCGTTCCGGACAATCCGGTGAGGGGAGCCCGTCAGGGCGCACCGGTGAATGGCGGGCGCCGTGGGGATCGGGGCCCGGTCGAGGAGCGGGGAGCATCGTGGTCGAGTACATGGAGGGCACGTACAGAAGGCGTGGCGGCGGAGGCCGGGGGGAGGCCTTCGGGGAGAGGGAGGGCAGGTCGGAGGCGGGTCGGCGCCGTGCGCGCGCGAATACGGCACACACGTTCGAGCGCATCTCGGTCGATCCGCGCTTCGTGAGGCTCCGAAGGAGATTCGCACTCCAGTCGGTTCTGCTGGTGTCGTCGTTCCTTCTCAGCTATCTGTCCTATCTGGTCCTGTCCGCGTACGCCCGCGGTTTCATGAGTATCGAGATCGTCGATTCGGTCAACGTGGCACTGGTCATGGGAATCGGGCAGTTCCTTCTCACGTTCGTGCTCGCCTGGGCGTTCGGCCGTTTCTCCGAGCGTGCGATCGACCCGCTCGCGGAGGAGATCCGGGACCGGGCCCGCGCCGACGGGGCCGGCGCCGGGACGGTGGTGCGCTGATGGCCGCCGCACCCGCGGGGGGAGTCGTGGGCGGTGCCGTCACGGGGTAGGGCACCGCCCACGTACAG
>NZ_JBHXQY010000043.1:0-51460 GCF_042716955.1 Nocardiopsis sp. NPDC058631
TGCTTTGTCGTCAGCGGTCAGGTCCAGCGGCGCGAGTTTGGGTCCTGGTCGTACCATCACACAACTATATGGATATTTGAGACTCAGGACACTAGCTGTCCTGGTAGGAGTCGTCCATCTCGGCCAGGGCGTCCTCGACGGTGATGTCGCCGGCGAAGAGCTGCTGGATCACGGTGAAGTGGGTCTGCTGGACGCGGGGGTTGGGCCAGCGCTGATCCATGAAGGGCACGGTCCGGCCCCCGCTCTGGAACTCGGTGAGGGTGGACAGGGCCGGGTCGGCCTCGCGCTCCTCGTCGGGCAGGGCGGTCAGGGTGCCGCCCTCGGTGGCGTAGATGTCCTGCCCCTCGGCCGAGCCGAGGAAGTCCACGAAGGCCATGGCGGCGTCGGGGTTCTGGCTCTCGGCGTTGACGCCGTAGGCGGCCGAGATCGAGCCCGGCATGAGGGTCTCCTCGGCGTCGTCGGTGGCGGGCAGGGCGAACATGCCCAGCTCGGCGTCGCCCATCTCGGTCCGGACCTGGGAGAGGGTGGTGGCGACCTGGACCAGACCGACCGACCGGCCCTGGACGACACTGGCGACGGAGGCCTCGTAGCTGGTGCCGAGGGGGTCGTCGTTGAAGCAGCCCTCCTCGTCCATCTCCAGGTACTTCTCCATGGCGGTCCGCCACTCGGAGTCGGCGAAGGTGGCGTCGCCGGAGGCCATCCGCTCGTCGAAGTCCGGGCTGTCGTTGTAGACGGTGGTGGCGGCCAGCGCGTAGGTGACCAGCTGGGTCACCCAGGGGGTCTGGTTGCCCAGGGCGAGCAGGCTCATGTCCTCGTCGCGGGCCGTGCCGCACAGGTCGATGAGCTCGCTCCAGGTGGTGGGGGGTTCGGCGCCCAGGCCGTCCAGCGCCTCCTGGCTGTAGATGACGCCGATGCCGCTGTAGGTGACGGGGACGACGTGGGTGATGCCCTCGTACTCGGTCACAGGGCGGTCGCCCTCGGGGATCTCGGAGGCGAACGCGGCGTCGCCGAGGTCGGCGAGGTAGCCGCTGGGCGCCAGCAGCTCCAGCGCCGCCGGGTTGCCGTTGCCCGGCCACACCGTGAAGACGTCGGGGCCGGTGCCCGAGGACAGCTGTGTGCGCAGGGTGCTCTGGAGCTGGTCGGTGTCCGCGTAGGTGACGGTGACCTCGACGTCGGGGTTGGCCTCCTGAAAGGCGGAGACCACCTCGTCCATGGGCACGCGGTCGGTGGAGTTGGCGGTCACGGTGAGTCCGTTTCCAGAGGCTTCGTCCTCGGCGCTGCACGAGGTGAGGGCCGCGACCACGGCCAGGCAGGCCAGGGGTGCGAGGGGTTTGGACATGGGTCTCTCCAGGAGATCGGGGGAACGGGATGGGAGCGGGGGTGGGTGCGTGTCCGGAGGGGATCAGCCCTTCAGGCCTCCTGCGAAGCCCTGGATGACGCGCTTTTGCATGGCGAAGTAGACCGCGAGCACCGGGATCGATCCGATGATCAGGCCGGCGAAGACCAGGGGCCACTGGGAGACGTACTGTCCGACGAATCCGAACAGGGCCACCGGGATGGTCTGGCTGCCCGAGCCGCTGAGGTACAGCAGCGGCGTGAGGAAGTCGTTCCAGACGAAGATGACGTTGAGGATGACCACCGTTCCGGTGATCGGGCGCAGCAGCGGCAGTACGACGCTGAAGAAGGTGCGCAGGGGGCCGGCGCCGTCCATCATCGCGGCCTCCTCGTAGCCGCGGTCCAGTCCGCGCAGGAACCCGGTGTACAGGAAGACCGAGAAGGGCATCTGCACGCCGGTGTAGTAGATGACCAGCGCGATCGGGCTTCCCAGCAGGTCAAGGTCGCGCATGGTCTGGTAGAGCGGGATCAACGCCAGCTGGAACGGCAGGAGCAGGCCCAGCATGAACAGCGCGAAGACGGCGCGCGACCAGCCGCGGGTGGAACGGGCGATGGGGTAGGCGGCCAGCGAGGAGAGCACGACCAGCAGCACGACGCTGGTCGCGGTGACGATGGTGCTGTTGGCGATGGCCGGCCCCAGGTCGGCCTGCTGCCAGGCCTGGCCGAAGTTGTCCAGGGTGGGCGAGGTGGACGGGGCCAGGGGCGAGGCGCCCGTCTCGTCCGCGGGGCGCAGCGCCTGGACCACGAGGATGTAGAGCGGGAAGGCGAAGACCAGGGCCGCGGCGATCATCGTCGCTTCCAGGACACCGGTCCGCCAGGTGTAGCGGTTCACGAGTTTTTCTCCTGTCGGCCCAGGGCGCCGTACTGGATGCCGCTCAGCACGATCACGAACAGTGTCAGCACCACCGCCATGGCCGTGCTGTAGGCGAAGGCGTTGAACTGGAAGGCCTCGCGGTAGATGACGGTGGACAGGGTGTCGGTGGCGCCGCCGGGGCCGCCCTGGGTCATCACCCAGACCTGGTCGAACAGCTTCAGCCCGCCGATGAGGGAGAGCATCAGGTTGATGGTGAAGGCGGGGGCGAGCATGGGTCGGACGATGTACCAGAAGCGGCGGATCGGCCCGGCCCCGTCCATGTCCGAGGCCTCGTAGACCTCCCGCGGGATGGACTGCAGCCCGGCCAGGAAGATGACCATGGAGTAGCCCGAGAACTGCCAGACGATGACGGCGACGACCGACCACAGGGCGAGTCCGCTGTCCCCCAGCCAGTTCTGCGCGAGGAAGCCCAGTCCGAGGGCCTCGAACGCGGCGTTGAGGGCACCCTCCGGCGCGTACAGGTACTTCCACAGGTACGCGGTGACGACCGGGGTGATGACGGCCGGGGCGAAGAAGAACACGCGCAGGACGTTGCGGGACCTGATCCGGCTGTTGACCCCGAGCGCCAGGAGCAAACCGACGGCGTTCTGCACGACGGTGACCGCGAAGGCGATCAGGAGGGTGTGGACGAGGGCGTCGCGTGCGGCCTCGTCGGCGAGCAGGGAGCGGTACTGGTCCAGGCCGACGAAGGAGAAGGACCTGGCCAGTCCGTCCCAGTCGGTGAAGGAGTACACCGCGCCCCTGGCGCTGGGCACCAGCACCGCGAACGCGAAGAAGGCGAGCGCGGGGAGTACGAACCACCAGGGCACGGCGGTCCGGTGGGTCCGGGTGCGCCCCACCGGGGCGGTCGGGGGCGGACTGGTGCTCCCCACGGGTGTGGCCTGCGTGGCCATAGCTGTCTCCATCGGGTCTTCCTCATGGGGGCGCGGGAGCGGAGTTCACTGGTCCGGTTCCTGCGCGACTCTGGGTTTAACAGAGTTGAAACGATTTATTGATTGGCCCGAAGCTAGGCGGAGGAAGTGACGTGCGTCAACCCCCGAAGACGAACGAAACCTCTTCGCAACCCGATCGGAGTGACCTGCGCGCCTCGCCCCCTCCGCCACAAAATTCGTCTTTGACCAGGCTTTTCATTGAGTGGAAAGAGGCCTTGACGCAGGAGTGCGCAGCTGCGTGGCACCCCCACCCCTTGACGGAAGCACGTTCCTGTTTCTACGGTTACGCTTGCCCCACGCCTTGAACCGTTTCAATTCGCGTCTTCGGATGCGCGGTTCGGACCCGTGTCCGGGGCTGCCACGTTCCCCGCTCCCGTACAGGAGTCCCCTGTGTCCCCTCCCCGCAACACCCCCGTCGGCGCCGTGCCCGAGGCGCCCACGGCCGAGCACCACCGCTCGGCGCTGGGCATCGGCGAGTCCCGCCCCCGGCTGTCGTGGACGATGAGCCGGGCGGCGCCCGGCTGGCAGCAGGAGGCCTACGAGGTCGAGGTCCGCGGGGACGGTGTCCGGACCTGGACGAGCGGGCGCCTGGCCGGTGCCGGGTCCGTGCTCGTACCCTGGCCGGCCGGGCCCCTGGCCTCGCGCGAGCGCCGGTCGGTACGGGTGCGCGTGTGGGGAGGCGGCCTGGACGCCCCCTCCCCCTGGAGCCCGCCCCTGGAGATGGAGACCGGCCTGCTCGAACCGGGCGACTGGTGGGCGGGCATGGTCGGCCCTGGCGACGGCCTGGGAGAGGGCGAGCGCCCCGTCCTGCTGCGGAGCGGCTTCACCCTGCCCGCGCCGCCCAGGTCCGCGCGCCTGTACGTCACCGCGCACGGGGTCTTCGAGGCCGAGGTCAACGGTGTGCGCGTGGGCGACGAGGTGCTCGCCCCCGGCTGGACCACCTACCCGGCAAGGCTGCGCTACCGCACCCACGACGTGACGGCGCTGCTGCGCGAGGGCGAGAACGTGCTCGGCGCGCACCTGGCGGACGGCTGGTACCGCGGCCGCCTCGGCTTCCACGGGGGCCGCCGGGACATCTACGGGGACCGCACCGGCCTGTTGGCGCAACTGGAGGTGGAGTGCGAGGACGGGTCGCGTGTGCGCTGGGGCAGCGGCCCCGGCTGGCGGTGCGCACCCTCCCCGACCCTGTCCTCCAGCCTCTACGACGGCGAACGCCACGACGCGCGCCTGGAACCGGCGGGCTGGTCGGAGCCCGGCTTCGACGACACCGGCTGGACGCCCGCCGTCCCCGTCGAGCGCGACCCCGCCACACTGGTGGCACCGCTGTCACCACCGGTGCGCCGCACCGCCGAACTGGAACCGGTGTCGGTCGCCCCGACAGCGTCCGGCGGCCTGCTGCTGGACTTCGGACAGAACCTTGTGGGGCGCCTTCGCCTGCGCGTGGCGGGACCGGGGGGAACCGAGGTGACCGTGCGCCACGCCGAGGTGCTGGAGGACGGGGAGCTGTGCACCCGCCCGCTGCGCTTCGCCGAGGCCACCGACTCCTACGTGCTGGCGGGCACCGGTGAGGTCGAGGAGTGGGAGCCCCGCTTCACCTACCACGGCTTCCGCTACGCGGAGATCACCGGTTGGCCGGGCGAGATGGGGCCCGGAGCGGTGGCGGCGCTCGTGCTGCACACGGACATGCGGCCCACCGGAGAGTTCACGTGCTCCGACCCGTTGGTGGAGCGCCTGCACGAGAACGTGCGGTGGAGCATGCGGGGCAACTTCGTCGACGTGCCCACCGACTGCCCCCAGCGCGACGAGCGGCTGGGGTGGACCGGCGACATCCAGGTGTTCGCGCCCACCGCGGCCTTCCTGTACGACTGCGCGGGGATGCTGCGCTCGTGGCTGGCGGACCTGGCCGCCGAGCAGTACCCCGACGGCACGGTGCCGTTCATCGTGCCCACCATCCATGCCCCGACCTGGACACCGGCGTGGCCTGCGGCGGTGTGGGGTGATGCCGCCGTGCTCACTCCGTGGCGCGTCTACGAGCGCTTCGGCGACGTGCGGGTGCTCAAGGACCAGTACGCCAGCGCCGCAGCGTGGGCGGATCTGGTGGCGCAGCGGTTGGAGGCCGACGGCACGTGGCGCCGGGACCGCCAGCTGGGCGACTGGCTCGATCCGGCGACGCCGCCGGAGGACCCCTTCCAGTCGCGCACCGAGCCCTCGCTGGTGGCCACGGCCTACGCCGCCGAGACGCTGCGCACGATGGCTGAGACCGCGCGGGTACTGGGCCTGGGCCCCGACCGGGAGCGCTACGCGCGCCTGGCCGGGCACGTACGCGACGGTTTCCGCGCGGCCTACACCGGGAGCGGGGGGCGGCTCACCAGCGACACGCAGACGGCGTACGCGCTGGCCCTGTGCTTCGACCTGCTGCCCGAGGGGACCGCACGCGCCGGAGCGGCCGACCGGCTCGCCGAACTCGTCGCCGAGGGCGGCTACCGGATCGCCACCGGCTTCGCCGGCACCCCCCTGGTGTGCGACGCCCTGTCGCGCCACGGCCACACCGCGGCGGCCTACCGGCTGCTGCTCCAGCGCGAGTCGCCCTCGTGGCTGTATCCGGTGACGATGGGGGCGACCACCGTGTGGGAGCGCTGGGACAGCATGCTGCCCGACGGACGGATCAACCCCGGCGAGATGACCTCCTTCAACCACTACGCGCTCGGTGCGGTGGCCGACTGGCTCCATCGGACGGTGGCGGGTCTGGCGCCGGCCGCTCCCGGTTACCGGAGCATCCGCGTGGCCCCCCGGCCGGGTGGCGGGCTGGAGCGGGCGGGCGTCTCGCACGAGACCCCGTACGGGACGGCGAGCGTGCACTGGCGCCGTGACGGCGACCGGCTGCGCGTGTCCGTGGCCGTACCCCCGGGAACGAGCGCCGCGGTGGACCTGCCGGGTCTGGCCCCCTTCGAGGTGGGCAGCGGTGAGCACCGCCTGGAGGCGCCCTGGCTCCCCGCCTGAGCGGGGGTCCCGGAGGGGACGGGGCCGACGCGGCGCGCTCGTGGACGTCGCGTCCCACTACTATCGGAGGACCCGGATTGAAGCGTTACAACCCAACCCCTCCACCGGGAACGCGGGGAGCACACACGCCGTGAAGGCCGTCAGCATAAGGCAAGTGGCCCAGGAGGCCGGAGTCTCGGTCGCCACCGTGTCCAACGTCCTGAACAGGCCGGAGATCGTGGCACCGGCCACCCAGGACCGGGTGCGCGAGGCCATCGGATCGCTGGGCTACCGACCCAACCAGGCCGCGCGCCAGCTCAGCAACGGGTACGGCACCGGCGTGGGCCTGGTGCTGTTCGACGTGCGCAACCCCTTCCTGACCGGTGTGGCGCGCGGGGCCGAGGACCACCTGCACGCGGTGGGGCGGACCGTGGTCCTGTGCAACACCGACGTGGACCCGGCCAAGGAGGAGCGCTACCTGGAGATGCTGCTCCAGCAGCAGGCCCAGGGGGCACTCATCACCCCGGCGGAGCTGTCCCGGGAGTGGGTGGACCGTGTGCGCTCACGGGGGCTGCGGACGGTGCTGTTCCACAACTCGACCGGGTTCGCGGACGTGTGCTCGGTCGCCGTGGACGACGCGGCAGGGGGCGAGATGGCGGCCACCCACCTGTTGGCGCGCGGGCACGAGCGGATCACCTGCGTGACGGGGCCCGCCCCCATGCGCCAGTCGGTGGACCGCCTGGCCGGGTGTCGCCGCGCGGCGGCACTGGCCGGTCGGCCGGAGGAGGCCGTGGAGGTGGTGGAGGCGGGTGCGTTCACCCTGGACCAGGGCCGGCGCGCGGGCGAGCGGATCCTGGCCTCGCCCCACCCCGCCACGGCGGTGTTCTGCGCCAACGACCTGCTGGCGCTGGGCGTGATGCAGGCGGTGACCCGTGCCGGCAGGCGCATCCCGGACGACGTCGCCGTGGTGGGGTTCGACGACATCGAGTCGGCGGCCACGGCCGGCGTGCCCCTGACCTCGGTGCACGTGGACAGCCACGCGTTGGGCAGCGCGGCGGCCAAGCTCCTGGTCGAGGAGGTCGAGGAGGCCGGCCATCAGCACCGCCGCCTGTTGTTCGCGCCCCACCTGGTCGAACGGGCCTCCAGCTAGCTCAGCCCCTCGCAGCCCCGGGCTGCCGTCGCGCCGGCCCCCGTCACGGGTGCGGGACCGGCGCGATGCCCGGGCCGCCGGCGACGGGCTCCCGGTCCAGTTCCGCCGCGACTCTGGCCGCGGTCTCACGCAGCCACATGTGCGCCGCGTCGTGCCGGTGGACCGGGTGCCACCACAGGGCCTCCTGGATCGGGGCGGCGGGGAACGGGCAGGGCAGCGCGCGGAGTCCGGCGCTCTCCGCCGGGTGCTCCACCAGGCGCCGCTGCGCCAGTGCCACCCTGCGCGTGCCGCGGACCAGGTCGGGGAGCAGCCGGAAGCTGTGCGCGGAGACCTCCACGTGCGGGTCCAGGCCCAGCATGGCCAGCTGGTGGGTGCCCGGAGCGTCGTAGGGGCGCCGGTAGACGGCCCAGGGCAGCCGCGCCAGGTCGTCCATGGTGATCGTCTCGCCCACGGAGTCGTTGCCGGCGTCGACCAGGCAGACCCACTCGTCGCGGTACAGCTCCACGGTGGGGTATCCGCTGATCACCCCGTGCAGTATCAGGACGCCGTCCACACTCCCGAGGACGCTCTCGGTGGCGTCCACGATCGTCTCGGGCATCTGCCGGAAGTGCAGCCTGACGCCCGGCGCCTCGGCGTGGAGCACGCGGGACAGCCGGGATCCGAAGACGGCGATGGCGTAGTCCGAGGCGAGCAGTGTGAAGTCCCGCTGCTCGGTGTCGGGGTGGAAGTGGGCCCGGCTGCTGAAGAGCCGCTCCATGACCGAGCAGGCGTTGGCCGCGGGCACCCGCAGGGCGTGACCCAGGGGCGTCAACTCGTAGCGGTTCCCCCTGCGCACCAGGAGTTCGTCGGAGAAGTGGCGGCGCAGCCGCGCCAGGGCCGCACTGGTGGCGGGCTGGCTCAGACCGATGCGCTCCCCCGCTCTGGTGACGTTGCGCTCCTCCAGCAGTGAGCGCAGGGCGACGAGCAGGTTGAGGTCCAGGTTCGCGATGTTCACTCCGACGCCTTCCTGCTGATATCCACCAGACAGATGCCCTCCATACGAGAGATCTATTTCACAAATCTCTCCGTGTGACCGATGTTAGTGGCATCACACCGGAAGGAAACACCGTGGCAACAGACCCGTCACCCACCCGCCCCTTCTCCCTCGGGACCTTCTCCCTCGGCGGCGGCGTCCCCTTCCCCGGCCTGGTCACGGGTGAGGAGGTTCTCGACCTGCGGACCGTGCCCGGCCTGCGGGGCACCTCCGGCACGAACACCGGCACACGGGACCTGCTGGAGCGCTGGGACGAGGTCCTACCCGTGCTGCGCGAGCTGGCCGGCGGTGGCGGCACACGGCACAGGCTCACCGACCTACGGGTCCACGCCCCCGTGCAACCGCGCCAGATCCTGCAGTCGGGGGCCAACTACCGCACCCACGTGGTCGATCTGGCCGTCGCCCACGAACCCGAGAACGGACGCCCGGCGGACCAGGTGCGGGCCGAGGTCGCGGCCATGATGGACCGCCGGGCCGCCGAGGACCAGCCGTACGTGTTCATCGGCCTCCCCTCCTCCGTGACCGGGCCCTACGACGACGTGGTCCTCCCGGGCTGGTGCACCAAACCCGACTGGGAACTGGAACTGGCCGCGGTCATCGGCGAGCCCGCCCACCGGGTCTCCCCCGAACGGGCGCTCGACCACGTGGCCGCCTACACCATCGCCAACGACGTCACCGCCCGCGAACTGGTCTTTCGCCGGGACATGCCCGAGATCGGCACCGACTGGCTCCGCGCCAAGAACGCCCCCACCTTCACCCCCCTGGGCCCGTTCCTGGTCCCCGCCGAGTTCGTCGACGACCCCGCCGACCTGCGGGTGACGCTGAGGCTCAACGGACAGGTCATGCAGGACGAGTCGACCAAGGACATGATCTTCGATGTCGCCCGTCTGGTCTCCCACGTGTCCCAGACCGTCGAACTGCTCCCCGGCGACCTGGTCCTGACCGGCAGCCCAGCCGGGAACGGCATGCACTGGGGGCGGCTGCTGCGCGCCGGCGACGTCATGGACGGCACGATCACCGGCCTGGGTTCCCAGCGCAACACCTGCGTGGCCGAGGAGGCCTGATGCTCGACCGCACCGATCCTGAGGGCGCCGTCGCCGAAGCGGCACGCAAGTACTCCAACTGGGGCCGCTGGGGCGAGGACGACGTCCTGGGCACCGTCAACTTCCTCGACGGGCCCAAGCGCCGCGAGGCCGCCGGACTCGTCCGCCTCGGCGCCAGCTTCTCCCTGGCGCAGCGCTTCGACATGGACGGCCCCCAGAAGGGGTGGCGGCGCCGCACCAACCCCGTGCACACCATGCTCGACACCGGCGTGGACGCGGCCCGGGGCAACCAGGGCTTCCCGCACGGGATCGGCGGCGCCGACGACGTGGTCTCCATGCCCTTGCAGTGCTCCACCCAGTGGGACGGCCTCGGCCACATCTTCGACCACGGCAGGGCCTGGAACGGCCGTGACGCCGCGCAGGTGGTCACCTCGGGCGGCGACCAGGTCACCGGTATCGAGCACATGGCGGCGCACGTGGCGGGACGGGGCGTGCTGCTGGACGTGGGCCGTGTCCTCGGGGACGGGGGCGAACTCCCCGACGGTTTCGCCGTCACCGCCGACCACTTGGACGCCACCGCGAAGGCACACGGCGTCACGGTGGGCCGGGGCGACATCGTGTGCGTGCGCACCGGTCAGCTCACCCGTGCCCGCCGCCAGGGCTGGGGCGACTACGCGGGCGGCCCCGCGCCGGGGCTGTCGTTCACGGCGGCCGGGTGGCTGCACTCCACACAGATCGCGGCGATCGCCACCGACACCTGGGGCTTCGAGGTGCGCCCCAACGAGTTCGACGACGCCTTCCAGCCCCTGCACCAGGTGGCCATCCCCCATATCGGTCTGCTCATCGGCGAGATGTGGGACCTGGACGCCCTGGCGGCGCACTGCGCGGCCGACGGCGTCCACGAGTTCTTCCTGACCGCGGCTCCGATCCCCTTCACCGGAGCGGTCGGTTCGCCCGTCAACCCCGTCGCCGTCAAGTGAGGTGCCCCCCATGGCAGCAGTGAGCAACGTCCTGATCGTCGGGGCCGGAACGTCCGGCCTGGCCCTGGCCATCCTTCTCGCCCGCGCGGGCGTCCACGTGGACGTCGCCGAGATCAAGCACGACGCCGACGCCCTCGGGTCGGGTATCACCATCCAGGGGAACGCACTGCGTGTCCTGCGCGAACTCGGTGTGTGGGAACAGGTGGCGAAGCTGGGTTACGCCTTCGACAGCCTTGGCATGCGCGCACCCGACGGATCCTTGCGCGCCGAGATCCCCGACGTGCGCACCGGCGGCCCGGACCTGCCGGCCACGATCGGGATGAACCGGCCCGAACTCGCCGCGATCCTGGTCGGGTCCGCCAGGGCGGCAGGGGCCCGCGTCCTCCCGGGCCTGACCGTGCGCTCCCTGACCCAGCACCGGGACGGCGCGGAGGTGCTGTTCTCCGACGGCGGCTCCGCCCGCTACGACGTGGTGGTGGGGGCCGACGGCATCCGCTCGGCCACGCGCCGCATGATCGGTGTCGACGCCGAGCCCGTACCGACCGGGATGGGCATCTGGCGCATCCACACCCGCCGCCCGGCCGGCGTGGAGCGCACCGACCTCGTCTACGGCGGACCGTGCTTCATCGCGGGCTACTGCCCCACCGGTCCGGACACCATGTACGCCTACCTGGTGGAGCGGGCCCGCGCCCACGACGACCTCACCGAGCGCGACCGGGCCGCGCACATGACCGAGCTGTCCCGGGGGTACGGCGGGGTCTGGGACGAGATCCGCCCCGAGATCGCCGTGTCCGGGCGCGTCAACTACACCTGGTTCGAGTCCCTGCTCGTGGAGGGCCCCTGGAACCGCGGCCGGGTGGTCCTCATCGGCGACGCCGCGCACGCCTGCCCGCCCACCCTCGCCCAGGGCGCCGCCCAGGGGCTGGAGGACGCCCTGGTGCTGGCCGAGCTGCTGCTGGCGGCCGACACCGTCGACCAGTCCCTGTTCGACGCCTTCACGGCCAGGCGCTTCGAGCGTGTGCGCACGGTGGTGGAGTCGTCGGTGACGCTGGCCCGGTGGCAGCTCGACGGTGTCCGCGACGCCGACGTGCCCGGCATGATGCGCAGGGTCTCCGCCCTGGTCTCGGAGGCACCGTGATCGTCGACGTCCACGCACACGTCCTGCTCCCCGGGGTGGAGGCGGAGGTCGCGGGCCGCCGGGGCCACGAGGGCCACCGGGCCGCCGACGCGCGGCGCAACGGGCAGGAGTCCCTCCGGGTCAGCGGCCGCATGGTGGCCGAACGGCTGCACCGCCTGACCGGGGTGGGCGCGCGGCTGGCCGACATGGACGCCGCCGGTGTGGACGTGCAGCTCGTCAGCCCCTCGCCGTCCCACTACCACTACTGGGCGGAGCCGTCGGTGGCCGAACGCGCGCACAGGGCGGCCAACGAGGGGGTGGCCGAGCACTGCTCCCACGCCCCCGACCGGCTGCTGGGTCTGGGCCTGGTCCCCCTCCAGCACCCGGACAAGGCCGTGGAACTGCTCGACCACGCCCTGTCCCTGGGGCTCCGAGGCGTGGAGATCTCCTCCCACGCCCCCGGCCGGGAGCTGTCCGACCCCGCCTACGAACCGCTGTGGGCGCGGGCCGCCGCGACCGGCGCGGTGCTGTTCCTGCACCCCTTCGGCTGCACGCTCGACGAACGGCTGGACCGCTGGTACCTGTCCAACATCGTCGGGCAGCCCGCCGAGAACGCCGTGGCCCTGTCCCACCTGATCTTCTCCGGTGTCCTGGACCGGCACCCGGGCCTGCGGGTCGTGGCCGCCCACGGCGGCGGCTACCTGCCCACCCACGTCGGCCGCGCCGACCACGGCTGGCGGGTGCGTCCCGACGCCCGCGGGTGCGCGGAACCACCCAGCTCCTACCTGCGGCGCATGTGGTTCGACTCCCTCGTCCACGACTCCGCCGTCCTGCGCCACCTGGTGCGGGCCGTGGGCGCGGACCGCGTCCTGCTGGGCTCGGACCACCCCTTCGACATGGGCTCCGACTCTCCGGTGGCGGGTCTGCGCGAGGCCGGCCTGGAGCCCTCCGAACTCGCCGCGATCGGCGGCGGCAACGCCGCAGCCCTGCTCGATTTGACCGCCGACCCACCCACGAAGGAAATCCCATGACAGAGCGGCTCATCACCCACGTCCGGCACGTCGCGCTCGCCGTGCCCGACTTCGACAAGCAGCAGAAGTTCTTCACCGACATGTGGAAGCTCACGGAGGCGGAGAGGGACACCGGCGTCTCCTTCCTGGCCGCGGAGGGCTCTCCGGAGAACTACGTGGTCCGGCTGCGCCGGGCCGAGGAGAAGCGGATCGACCTGGTGGCCTTCGGCGCCGCCTCCCCCGCGGACGTCGACGCGCTCGCCGACCGGCTGATCCGCGCCGGCGTGCGGATGGTCAGCGAACCGGGGGCGGTGGACACCCCCGGCGGCGGCTACGGCATGCGCTTCTTCGACGTGGACGGGCGCACCATCGAGGTCTCCGCCGACGTCGCCGTGCGCGCCCACCGCAAGGTGGAGGAGAAGGAGTCCGTTCCGGTCCGCCTCTCGCACGTGGTGCTCAACACCCCGGACCTGGACCGCACCCGCCTCTGGTACGAGCGCCACCTGGGCTTCGCGCTCTCGGACACCCTCATGCACCCGCACATGGGCGAGGTCATGCACTTCATGCGGTGCAACCCCGCCCACCACAGCATCGCCCTGGCCAAGGGGCCGCACACCTCGCTGCACCACGTGTCGTTCGAGATGCGCGGCCTTGACGAGTACATGCGCGGGACGGGGCGCCTGCTGCGCGCGGGTGTGCGCAAGATCTGGGGGCCGGGGCGCCACCTGGCCGGGAACAACACCTTCTCCTACTTCATGGACCCGCACGGGAACACCCTGGAGTACACGACCGAGTTGGAGATGCTGGACGAGGACGCCTGGCACCCCCACATGTACGACTTCTCCGACCCGGAAGTGACCGACCAGTGGGGCACGGCCAACCCGATGGACGAGTTCGTCGCCAAGGAGTCGTTCAACGACCCCGACCGCGGCGTCTTCGTCGCACCTCCGATGTAGACCGACAGGAGAACTTATGCGACTGGCCACCTACGAGCACGAGGGGCTGCGCCGCTGCGGCGTGGTCGAGGGGGACCGGGTCCTGCCCTTCGCCGAGGGAGCCGAGCTGCTCGACCTCGTCGGGGGCGCCCCCGTCCCCTCCACCGGGGAACCCGTGCCCCTGGCCTCGGTGCGGCTGCTGCCACCCCTGGAGCCGCCCTCGGTCCGTGACTTCGTCACCTTCGAGGAACACGTCGAGGGCGTTCGCCGCAGTGTGAGCGGCGAGGCGGGGGTACCGGACGCCTGGTACGACGCGCCCGCCTTCTACTTCACCAACCCGGCCTCCCTCGTTGGTGCGCACGACGACGTCCCGGTCCCACCGGGGTGCTCGGTGTTGGACTTCGAGCTGGAGGTCGCCGCGGTCGTCGGCCGCGGAGGCGCGGACCTGTCCCCCGAGCGGGCCCGGGACCACATCTTCGGCTACACCGTGTTCAACGACTGGTCGGCGCGCGATCTCCAGTCGCGCGAGATGCGGGTGGGGCTGGGGCCCTCCAAGGGCAAGGACACGGCCTCGACCCTGGGCCCCTGGCTGGTCACCGCCGACGAGCTGGAGCCCTACCGCGACGGGGAGGGGTTCCTGCGCCTGGCCCTGACCGCCGAGGTCAACGGGGAGGCGGTCGGCAGCGACCTGCTGTCCAACATGGCCTGGACGTTCGAGGAGATGCTCGCCCACGCCTCACGGGGCACGCGGGTACGCACCGGCGACGTGCTCGGTTCGGGCACCTGCGGCAACGGCGGGTGCCTGGCCGAGCTGTGGGGGCGGCGGGGACGCCAGGACCCGCCGCCTCTCGTACCGGGCGACACCGTGACGCTCACCGTGGAGGGCATCGGCGCGGTGTCCAACACGGTCGTCCCCGGGAAGGCCCCGCAACCGGTCCCCACCGCGCGCAAGCGGCCCCGCGACCGTCCCTGACCGGCCACTACCCTCTCGCCCGCGCCGCGGGCAGGTGTGCGCTGCGGGTCCCGTCCCCGGGCGGGGCCGTCCGGTGGACGAGGTAGGCGTCCAGTGCGGCGGCGCCGGTGAGCATGGCGCGGCTCCGGGCCGAGAGTCGGGCCTGCCAGTCGCGCAGCGTCGACCCGAGCGGCGCGATGCCGCCGGCGGAGCGGACCCGGGCGATCAGCGGGGCGATCTGTTCGAGCAGGTAGCCGCCCCGTCTGAGCTGGTGGGCCAGGAGGGCGTCGCGCACGTCGGCCGCGCTGTAGACCCGGTAGCCCGTCTGCGGGTCGCGGCGGGGATGGAGCAGGCCGGCCCGTTCCCACGCGCGCAGGGTGGCCGGGCGAAGGCCGAGCCTTCGCGCCAGGGGTCCGACGAACGTCTCGCCGCCCTCCTCGGGTGCGGGGGCGAGGTCGCGGAGGGCGGCTTCGACGGCCCGGAGGGTGCGGCGGTCGTCGAGCAGCTGGGCGTGGCTCTCGTCGATGAGCCGGAACGCGTCCTCGGCGGCGCCCCGGTTGACCGCCCGCATGATCGCCGTGGCCGTCGGGTGGCTGTGGCCGGGCACCAGCGCGAGGAACGCCTCCAGGGCCCGCGCGTGCAGCGGGGTGTAGGTGCGGTACCCGTGGGGTGTGCGGTCGGCGGCCGGAAGGATGCCGGCCTCCTCGTAGTTCCTGACCGCCTGCGTGGAGAGACCGTGCCCGCGCGCCAGGTCGATCGGCCGGAGCTTCACACTACTTTGAAGGTTTTGTCGCATGACTCCGACGATAGCGCCTCAAAGTCTCAACCGAAGCTTCAAAGATACCGTTGAAGGCATGGTCACTGGCATCAAGAACATCACCCATGCCGTCGGGGCCGCCGCCGTGATGGGGCTGCTCCCGTCCCGGCCGCGGCTGCTCGCCCTGGGCGAGCCCACCCACGGGGCGGACAACCTGCTCGATGTACGCAACGAACTCTTCCGGCAGCTCGTGGAGCAGGAGGGCTACCGGACGATCGCGATCGAGAGCGACTGCCTGATGGGCCTCGTCGTGGACGATCACGTCACCTCGGGCACCGGTTCCCTCGACGGGGTCATGGAGCACGGGTTCAGCCACGGGTTCGGCGCGTCCACCGCCAACCGCGAGCTCGTGCGCTGGATGCGGGAGTACAACGAGGGCCGCCCCTCGCCCGAGCGGGTACGCTTCGCCGGTTTCGACGGCCCCCTGGAGATCACCGGCGGCGCGAGCCCCCGGCAGGCGCTCACCGCGCTCCACGCCCACCTCGCCGCCCGGGTCGACCCCGGTCTGCTTCCCTGCACCGCGGAAACACTCGACCGTCTGCTCGGCGCCGACGACCGGTGGACCGAACCCGCCGCGATGAGGGACCCGTCCCGGTCCGTGGGGCGAACACCCGACGCCGCGCGGCTGCGGCTGCTCGCCGATGATCTGGTGGCCCTGTGCGAGGCGCGGTCGCCGCACCCGGTCGCGGCGTCCTCACAGGAGGACTGGCGACGGGCCCAGCTGTACGGCCGCACCGCCACCGGTCTGCTGCGCTACCACTTCTGGATGGCCGACACCTCACCGGCCCGTATGGCGAGGCTGCTGGACCTGCGGGGTTCGATGATGGCCGCCAACCTGCTGGACCTCGCCGAGCGGGGCCCGACACTGGTGTTCGCCCACAACGGCCACCTGCAGCGGGACAGGAGCTCGATGCGGCTGGGCGACCTGGCGCTGGAGTGGTGGAGCGCCGGTGCGATCGTGAGCGCCCGCCTGGGCGAGGGGTACGCCTTCCTCGCCACGGCCCTCGGCACGATGCGCCACCAGGGGGTGGAGGCCCCTTCCCCGGACACCGTCGAGGGGCTGCTGTACGCACTCCCGGAGGAGCGTTGCGTCGTCGGCGCGGACCAGCTGGCCGCTGTCCTCGCCGACGTGGCACCCGCTGCCCGGGTGTCCCCGTGGTTCGGTTACGCCCCGCTCGACCCGGCCCAGGTGGCAGGCACCGACGGGATCGTGTTCGTCAGGGACGCCCTCCCGGGCCAGGTGCGGTGACCCGTGCCGCCGGTGTCCGTCCCGCGGCACACCGCCCCCCGACCCCCGACACCCGCCCCCCAGCGCGAGCGTGCAGAGCCTGCGCACTCCTCTGGTCACGTCGAAGGCGCAGCGGCGGCCCAGCCGCCCGAAAAATCGAACACTGTCGTCCCAGCGCATCACCCGTACGGGGGCGTCGGCCGGCCGCCGCCCCCGTTTCCGTCGAGCGGTGTCGGGCACGGACGGGCACAGGGCTGCGACGGGGAGCCGCTCCCCGCCGCAGCGGATCCGTCGACGGCGGGACCAACGGGGTCCCGCGGGATCCGACAGAAAGGGAGACCCCACATGGCGCGAACCGCACGGACGATCACCGCCCTCCTCGCCTCCGGAACCCTGGCGGTCGGTGTGGGACTGGCCGGAGCACCGGCCGTCGCGGCCGACGGAGTCGACACCTCCCCCCTGGCCTCGACCGCCTCCCAGGACAGCGCGTGGCCGGAGTACTGGCAGGGCCAGATGGGCTGGGACGTGGCGGTCGCCAAGTACCTCCTGTGGGAGCAGGGCTACTTCGAGCCCTACAAGGTCGTCGACCACGTGCTCGACGAACGGGCGCTCGACGCCCTCATGGACTACCAGCAGGACACCGACCTGAAGGTCACCGGCGTGCTGGACGCGCGCAGCTGGGAGTTCCTGGTCGAGGCCGCCGGTCCGGTGCAGCAGGGCGACGAGAGCTACGCCGTCAGCGCGGTCCAGACAGCGCTGCAGCAGAAGCACGGATACGACCTGGCCGCGGACGGGTTCTCCACCGACACCCCCGGTCAGGGCACCTTCGGCACCGCCACGCACGACGCCGTCACGGACTTCCAGCAGGACGTCGGACTCGATGCCGACGGCGTGGTCGACGCGGCCACCTTCCAGGCGCTGGTCAGCGAATAGTCCCACCCCTCGGGCGGGCACAGGTCCTCCCGGTCCAGGTTCGGCGAAGGCCCCCGCGGCACGGCTCGCGGGGGTCTTGTGCGCTCCACCGCCCCCCGCGCCGCAGCGGCCGACGCGGCCACCGGTTACCCGGGTCCCCCGGAGCCCGGTGGCCCGGCCGGCACCGTGACACCGACATCCGTCCCGGACCCGTCGCCGACCGACCGGCTCGCGCCCACGAGGGCCCCGCGGTCGGCCGTCGTGCGCGCGGCGGCGTCCCCCTTGGGTCTGCGCCGGCTGGCCAGGGGCTGCAGGATGCGCTGCACGATGAAGTACTCCGCCACGAGCACGTTCCCCACGAAGGACGCCCACGCGCTCGCGTGGTAGACGTCGTCGAAGGTCAGGGACGGGAAGTGGCTCTCCTGGAGCGCCAGGCCCAGGCCGAGGTAGATCCGCAGGGTCACGGAGGCGAAGGTGAGTGCGTAGTTGCGGATCATCCAGACCCGGTGCAGGTGGACCTCACCCCGGCGGATGGTCCGGTAGGCCTGGGCGAGGGTGTAGAGCCAGGCGGCCGTCAGGATGTAGAAGGCGACCTGGACCGAGAACCCGCTGACGGAGAAGGTGGCGGCGAACAGGGCCGCGATCGACCCCAGCACGACGGACACCATGTAGACCCGGCCGGCGACGCGGTGCGCTTTCGGGTACCGGACGCGGAGCCGGGTGACGAACTGGAACGGTCCGATGAGCAGCGCCAGGGAGCTGGGGATCGCGTGCACGGCGATGGAGAGGTAGTGGGAGGCGATCTCGGGGTCGAGCGGGATCCTGTTGCGCTCCACGTCCCCGACCACGTAGGGCTCCGCCGAGAAGAGGGCGATACCGACGGCCGACGCGGCCAGCAGGGTCCAGAGTGCCCACCACCATCGGCGGCGGGTCGATTTCGTCATGTCTTTCACAGTCATCTCCACTGATCGCAGAAGGAAGGGCCCTGTCCGCGCCGAGGTCGGGGACCCGGCGCCGGATCGGGCCCGTAGGAACACGAGGCTGGTGAGAGACACGGTGCCGTCCGCGCACGGCCGTTCGCGTCGGTGAAAATGACCTAGAAAGTGTTTTTGAAAGGTTTTCGGGTCGGCGAGCGGCCTCCGCCACGGCGCCGAGCAGGTCGAGGCGGACGGTCACGTCCTGGGCCGTTCCCGGGGCGGGCCGACTACCAAGGTCCACGCCGGGGCCGAGCAGGGCCAACGACTGATGGCGACGGCCATCACCGCCGGCCGAGCCGGCGGGATCCCGCAGTTCGAACCCGTCCCGGACACCATCGGGGCCGCCCGGACCGGACACGGCCGCCCCGGAGCCGCCCGGTGCGGGTGCGGGCGGGCGCACGGCCGGGGTTCACGTCGTGGAGGCGCCACCCGCCGCGCGGCGGAACCTCGTCGCGAGGCGATCGAACGCCGCCGCGAGCTCGTCTCCGTCGATCACCTCGATGTCGGCGTCGAGCTGTGTCATCCACAACGCGAGTCGGCCGGGATCGTCGGAACCCAGCTCGACATTGCACGTGGCCTCGTCGACCACCTCGATATCGACCGGGACGGGGATCTTCGCGGCGACCTTGGCGGCGGGAGCATGCACGAGTACCCGGGCGCGGTACTTCCACGCCGCCTTGCTGACGCGTCCGACGACGTACTCGACGGCATCGTCCCCCGGGATCACGCGCGGCTGGAACCGAGCACCCGTCGGTACGTGCGCGACCATGCGGTCGACACGGAAGACCCGCCAGTCGTCACGGTCGAGGTCCCACGCGAGCAGGTACCAGAGTGGCCCCCAGCTCACCAGCCGCTGCGGCTCGGTGTGGCGGGCCCCCTCGCCGCCCCCGGGCTTCGTGTATCCGAACCGGAGCCGTTCGCGGCCGCGGATCGCGGCAGCGACCGCACCGAGAACCGAGAGATCGAGCGGCGTTTCAGCCCCCGGAACGACGCTCGTCGCCTCGCGTACCGCCTCGACGCGCCGGCCCAGGCGCGAGGGCAGCACCTGCTCCAACTTCGCGAGCGCGGTGAGCGACGTCTCTTCGACACCGAGCCTCTGGGTCGCGACCACCCCCAGTCCGACCGCGACGGCGACGGCCTCGTCGTCGTCGAGCAGCAGTGGGGGCATCGCCGCCCCGGCGGCCAGCCGGTACCCGCCCGTGACGCCGGGGCGCGCGTCCACGGGATAGCCGAGCGACCGCAGTTTGCCGATGTCGGCGCGCACGGTCCTCGTGCTCACATCGAGCCGGCCGGCGAGCTCGGAGCTCGTCCAGTCGCGCTTGAGCTGGAGCAGTGACAGCAGTTCGAGCAGGCGGGCCGAGGTCTCCAACATGTTCTCCATCATTTCAGCAATTGCGGAAGCCAACCTGCCGCATTGCTTGGAAACGTCGGTGTCATGAACGAGAACAACGCACTCACACCGTTCCGCATCGACATCCCGCAGGCCGACATCGACGATCTGCGTAACCGGCTGGCACACACGCGCTGGCCGATCTCCGTGCCGGGCCGAGACGACCGCACCGACTTCAGCCGCGGCATCCCGCTGGTGTACCTGAAGGAGCTCGCCGAATATTGGCGCGACGGGTTCGACTGGCGTGCACAGGAGGAGGGGCTCAACGAGCACGAACAGCTCACGACGGTCGTCAACGGCCAGACGTTCCACGTCGTCCACGCGCGATCGACGAACGCGGAGGCCATCCCGCTGATCCTCAACCACGGCTGGCCGGGCTCGTTCGTCGAGTACCAGCGGCTCATCCCGATGCTGACCGATGAGTTCCACGTGGTCATCCCCTCGCTGCCCGGTTTCGGGTTCTCCACCCCGCTGTCAGGGACCGGCTGGGAGCTGGCACGGACGACGGAGGCCTACGCCGAGATCATGACGCGTCTCGGCTACGAGAGGTTCGCGGCCCACGGAACCGACATCGGTGCGGGCACCACCGGCCGTCTCGCGGCGCTCTACCCGGAGCGCGTCATCGGTACGCACATCGGTAGCGACCCCCGGTGGCTCGGGTTGGTCGGCGACAAGTTCCCTTACCCCGACGGTCTGTCCGATGACGAGATCGACCAGATCGAGGCAGTTCGCACCGAGGATGCGGCCGAGCGCGGGTATCTCGAGATGCAGGACCACCGTCCCGACACGATCGGCGCGGCGCTCACCGACTCGCCGGTCGGTCAGCTCGCGTGGATCGCCGAGAAGTTCAAGACCAGGACCAGCGGCGCCTACCGGACGCCGGACGAGTCGGTCGACCGCGACCAGCTCCTCACGAACATCAGCCTGTACTGGTTCACCCGCAGCGGCGCGTCGAGCGCGCAGTTCTACTACGAGTCCGAGCACTCCGGGATCGACTTGGTCATGGCCTCCGACGTGCCGTCCGGATGGGCCGTGTTCGACACCCATCCGCTCATGCGCCGCGCGATGGACCCGGGAAAGGCGATCGGCCACTGGAGCGAGTTCACCGAGGGCGGCCACTTCCCCGCGATGGAGGAGACGGAGCTGCTCGCGGACGACATTCGCACCTTCTTCCGCGGCATCTCCTGACTCCGCGCCAGGGTCGGCGGGCAAGCAAGGCCCGGCCGGTCCGGCACGCCCAGGACCTCGTCGACCTCCAACCCGGCGGCGTTCAGCGACGCCTCGATCTCGTCCCGCTCGTAGAACCGCAGGGTCGGGACCGAGGTGACCGCCTCGCCGTCGGGCAGGATGCGGGGCGGGAAGCGGTGGGACCGCTGGAAGGTGACCAACGGGGGCGAGACATCCAGGAGGCCGCTCTACATGCCGCCGGGCCGGAGGCGGGGCTCCAGTACAGGGTGGTGTGCCCGCCACCACGTGGCGGGCGACGTGCATCTCCTGCATGGTCAGGCTGGTGGAGGGGCGCTCCGACCGGCTGCCGAGCACCTCGCCCTGGTGCGAACCCGACGGTGGGCCTGCTGTCGGCTGCGAGACTGGTCGGACCGGGCCCCGAACGGCTCCGGCACGCCGTCAGGGCCCTCGTCACAAGGGCCGCGGCCCTCGGACCCCGCTGATCAGTACCTGCACCCGACCTTCCGGCCCACTGCGAATGGTGACCAACGTGTATGTGAAGACCTTCGGCCGCGAGAACGACCGGCCCGTGCTGCTCCTGCACGGCGGCGGCGTCGCCGGGTGGATGTGGGAGCCGGTGCGGGCGCACCTGGACGCGGGGCTCCGGCTCATCGTGCCGGATCTTCCCGGTCATGACCACAGCGCCGACGAACCCTACCGGTCGCACGATGAGACGGTCGCCGCACTGGAGTCGCTACTCCAGAAGGAGGCGACGGCACCCGTCGCGGTCGTCGGATTCTCACTCGGCGCGCAACTGGCGGTCCTGCTCGCCGCCCGTCGACCGGACCTCGTCGACCGGGTCGCCCCCATCAGCGCACAGGCCAGCCCCTCGGCGGCGCCCGGCCCGACCCTGGCCCTGCTCGGCGCGACCGCCGGTCTGGCCAAGTACGCGTGGTTCGCCAGGCTGCAGGCGAAGGAGCTCTTCGTCCCGCACGAACTCCTCGACGACTACCTCCGCACCTCCTCGACCGTGTCCAGACCCACCCTGCTCGCGGCCGTCGGCGAGAACATCCGCTTCACCGTGCCTGCGGGGTGGTCGGACTTCACCGGTGGGGCCCTCCTTCTGGCCGGGGCCGAGGAACGCGCGCTCGTGAAGAAGTCGGCGAGGTCGCTGCACGGGGCTCTCCCCCACAGCACGTTGGAGATCGTCCAAGGATGCGGGCACGGCATCCCCCTGCAGAGCCCCGCGTGGCTCGCGAACCGTCTGCACACCTGGCTCGGCGCCTGAGTGCGGTCCCGTGCCCTGGCCGGGCCGGGCACTACCGGTTGACCACCCTCTGCTCCCCGCCCTCCGGTGGGAACGGGGTGGTGCAGGCGGGCGGGGCCGCGCACGGCGTGGTGTGCGCCACCGTCTCCCATACGGCACCGGGCCACCGGTTGTCGGACAGGGGCCGTACAGTCCCGGTGTCCTGCAAGGCCGACACAGGAGCGCCCCGATGACTCGCCGCACCCCACCCCGCCCGGTGGACGTGGAGACGCTCTTTCCCGAGCTGCGTCCCCTGCGCAGGGAGGCGGTACGGCTCCACCCGCGTGCGGGCCGGCCCTCGCGCGAGGACAGCTCCGTGGGAGGGCCGCTCCTGTGGCCGGCCGACGAGCCCTGGCCCGTCTGCGACGGAGAGCACTACGAGAGGAACGGCAACACGCCCTACGAAGGGGAGGTCCGTCTCGTACCCGTCGTACAGGTCCACAGCGGGGACGCTCCCGGCATTCCGTTCCCGCAGGGGTGCGACCTTCTGCAGGTGCTGTGGTGCCCCTACGACCACGATGAGGTCCGCTGTCCGCTGCCGCGGGTGTACTGGCGCAGTGCGCGTGCGGTGGACGCCGTCGAAGCGACGCCCCCACCGCACGCCGAAGCTCCAGCGGCCTACGTTCCCCACCCCTGCGCGGTCCATCCCGAGCAGGTGACCGAGTACCCCGGCCAGGACCTGCCCGAGGAGCTCTTCGACGCACTGGGCGGGCGTTTCGACCAGCTGGAACAGGAGACGGGCTGGCACTACCAGTACCACCTGGCCCAGGCCCCCGGGATCAAGCTGGGAGGGTATCCGGGCTGGACACAGGAACCGGTGTGGCCGGAGTGCGGTTGGTGCGAGCAGCGCATGGACCACCTCCTCACGGTTGCCAGCTGGGAGTACGACGGGGCGTCCTGGCGCAGCTGGCTCCCGGTCGAGGACCGGCCGACGGTCGACGGCGGGGAGCCGTGGTGTTCCGAGCAGGGCCGCGCGGCGCAAAATCCCGCCGGTCTGATGCTGGGAGACTCCGGTGGCGTGTACGTCTTCGAGTGCTGGTCGTGTCCCGAACGCCCCGTCGGCCACTGGTTCGACTGCCCCTGAGCGGACGGCTCGGTCCGAACCACCGGCAGCGGGCCACCGCGGAAGCAGGGCGGGAGGCAAGCCGGGAAGCTCTCGATACCGTGCCGGCGCCGTGGGCGCGGGCACGGGCGCCCACCCCGTGCGGACCGGGGCCGGTCAGCGCCCCGCGACCAGCCCCGTGTCACCGGGAACCGGCTCCGCCGCATCGTTGCCCAGAGCAACGATCCTGTTGTCGCGGTCCACGTGCACGATGTGCTGCACGTGCCCGGCCCGCTCCACCTCGTCGACCTGGGCATACCCGATGATGATGACGAGGTCGCCCGGGCTCACCAGGCGCGCGGCGGCACCGTTGATACCGATCACACCGCTACCGCGCTCACCCACCAGGGCGTAGGTCACCAGCCGGGCACCGTTGTCGATGTCGACGATGTGGACCTGTTCCCCCTCGACGATGTCGGCGGCCTCCATCAGATCGGCGTCGATCGTGACGGACCCCACGTAGTGCAGGTCGGCCTGGGTGACCGTGGCGCGGTGGATCTTGCCGTTGATCAGGGTGCGCAGCACTTGCTCGATCCTCGTTTCAGCCGTCGGGCGAACTACAGGCCCCTCGGGGTCCCGTGCGTCTTCCATGATGGCCCCGCCCGGTCACCACTGCGACCACCGGGGCCCACAACGCCGCGAACACCCCCGACCCACCGGGTGTTCCCCACCGCACCCGGCCACCGGGCGGAAGGGGCGGCCCGACACCTCGGACCGCGTTCACCGTGCGCCTCCCGGTGCGAGCGCCTCCTCGGGCAGGTCGGCGGGGTCCACGGCCCCGGTCATGACAGCGACCGCGTCGGCCATGCTGCACCCGGCGGGGTCCAGGACCGCGACGCGCCGACCGAGCCTCTGGACGTGCACCCGGTCGGCGATCTCGAACACGTGCGGCATGTTGTGGCTGATCAGGATCACCGGGAGTCCGCTCTCCCGGACCCGCAGGATCAGGTCCAGGACGGCCCGGGACTCGCGCACGCCGAGCGCCGCGGTCGGTTCGTCCATGATCACGACCTTGTTCCCGAACGCCGCGGCCCGCGCCACCGCGACCGCCTGGCGCTGGCCGCCCGAGAGCGTCTCCACCGCCTGCCCCGGGTTCTGGATGGTCATGATGCCCAGGTCGTCCAGGTGACGGCGTGCCTCGTCGCGCATCCTCCGGTGGTCCAGCATGCGAAACACCGACCCCAGGATCCCCGGGCGGCGCAGCTCACGCCCCAGGAACAGGTTGGTGGCGATGTCCAGGGACGGGGAGACCGCCAGGCTCTGGTGCACCGTCTCGATACCCGCCGCGCGGGCCGCGATCGGCGAGTGCAGGCGCACGGGCCGCCCCTCCACCAGGATCTCCCCCTCGTCCGGGACGACCGCCCCGGCCAGGGCCTTGATCAGGCTGGACTTGCCGGCTCCGTTGTCGCCGATCACCGCGAGGATCTCGCCCGGATACAGCTCCAGGTCGGCGCCCGCGAGGGCGGTCACCCGCCCGTAGCGCTTGACCAGGCCGCGCGCCTGGAGGATCGGTGTGTCCGGGCGACCGGCCGGTCCCGGTGCGGTGGTGTCGGGGGCGGTGTTCCCGGAGGGGGCGGACGCGGGCACGGCGGGCTCCTCTGTCATCCGGTTCATCGTCGTGCCTTCCTGATCCACTGGTCGAGGGACACCGCGAGGATCACCAGCACACCCACGGCGAAGTTCTGCCACAGCACGTCCACACCGGCCAGGGACAGGCCGTTGCGGCACACCCCGACGATGAGCGCGCCCATGATGGTGCCGACGATCATGCCGCGCCCGCCGAACAGGCTGGTGCCGCCGAGCACGACGGCGGTGATGCTGTCGAGGTTGTCCATCGTTCCGGCCTGGGGGCTGGCCGAGGCGATACGGCCGATGAGGATCCACGCGCCCACCGCGTACACGAGCCCTGCGGTCGCGTACACGCTCAGCAGGACCCGGTTCACCCGGATCCCGGCGAGGCGCGCGGCCTCCCTGTCATCACCGGTGGCGTACACGTGCCGCCCCCAGCGGGTGCGGTGCAGCGCGTAGGCCAGCACCGCCACGATCGCCAGCATGAGGAGCGACCCGTAGGTGATGCGCGCCCCGCCGACCGTGAGGACCTGACCGGTCCACAGCAGCAGTTCCGACATCTCCGCACCGCGGATGGTCTCGCTCCGGGAGATCCACAGGTTGAGCGCGAAGAAGATGTTGAGCGATCCCAGGGTGACGATGAACGGGGGCAGCTTCACCCTCGTCACCAGGAACCCGTTGAACAGGCCGCACGCCGTACCGCAGGCCAGGCCCGCCAACAGCGCCATCGGGCCGGAGAAGCCCAGGTCGGCGGAGAGCCGGCCCATGATGATGGAGCACAGCACCATGATCGAGCCCACCGACAGGTCGATGCCCGCGGTGAGGATGATGAGGGTCTGGCCGAGGGCCAGTGTGCCGATGACGGCGGTCTGCTGGAGGATCAGCGAGATGTTCGAGGCCTGGAGGAAGTTGGGGGCGATCAGCGCGAACGCGGCCACGGTGATCAGCAGGACGGCTGCCGGTCCGAGCGTGGCCTGGGCGTGCAGCAGCCGCTGGACGTGGTCCGCGAGTGTGGGCGGTCGGACGTCGTCGGCGAGCGTCACCACCGGAGGCGGTTCGGGGCTCACCCGCGGGGAGTTCGATGTGGTCACTTCGGGTCTTCCTTCGTCGTCGCGGTTTCCTGGCCGGGTCAGCCCCAGCAGTTCTCCAGGCCCCACGCGCTGTCCCTGGACTCCAGCCCGTCGACGGCCCCGTCGGTGACCAGCTCGACCCCGGTGTTGACGAAGTCCAGGCCCTCGGTGTTGTCCGGGCCCTGGCCGGAGTCGGCGTACTCCACGACCGCCTCGACCCCCATGGAGGCCATCTCCAGCGGGAACTGCATGGCGGTCGCGCCGATGATCCCGTCCTGGACGTTCTGCACGCCGGGGCAGCCGCCGTCGACCGAGACGATGACCACGTCGTCGGCCCTGCCGGCGGCGTTGAGGGCTTCGTAGGCACCGGCCGCGGCGGGTTCGTTGATCGTGTAGACGAGGTTGAGGTCGGGATCGCGCTGGAGGAGGTTCTCCATGGCGGTGCGCCCGCCCTCCTCCGCCCCGTCGGTGACGTCGTGGCCGACGATCCGGGGGTCGTCCTCGTCCCCGATGGTCTCGGGGTCGGCGATGTCGACACCCAACCCCTGGAGGAACCCCTGGTCGCGATCGACGTCGACCGCGATCTGGTTGGGGTTGAGGTCGAGCATGGCCACGCGCGGCTCCACGTCCAGGGCCTCGAAGTGCGCCTCGGCCCACTGGCCGATGAGCTCCCCGGCGAGGAAGTTGTCGGTGGCGAAGGTGGCGTCCACCGCGTCGGCGGGCTCCGTGGGGGTGTCCAGCGCGATGACCATGATCCCGGCGGCGACGGCCTGGTCCAGGACGGGCACGATCGCCTCGGAGTCGTTGGGGGTGATGAGGATGCCCTCGGCCCCTGCGGCCATGAGGTTCTCCACCGCCTGGACCTGGCTCTCGTTGTCGCCGTCGTAGTCGCCGGCGAAGGTCTGGAGGGTGACGCCGTGCTCGTCGGCGGACTCCTGGGCGCCCTCCTTCATCTTGACGAAGAAGGGGTTCGTCTCGGTCTTGGTGATCAGGCCGACCAGGGCCCCGTCGTCTCCGGTGGCGTCCTCGGAACAGGCGGCCAGGGAGACGACCAGTCCCAGTCCTGTGGTGGCGGCCAGGGCGCGGCGCGTCCACGGTGTGTTCGTCATCAGGGGGTCTCCTTCGGCACTGACCCGTCGGAGCGGGACAGGGCGGGGGCGTGGGCGGGGTTCGGGTGACCGCAGTCACCAAAGACAACGATGTCCCGAAAGTTTCCGCGAGACATGTTGGAAATGTCAAGCCCAACGATCGAGTGAGATCAGCGCTGTGAATCGACACGGAAGACCCCGTTGACAACGTTGACTCAGCAGGGAAGGGTGAGCCACGACACCGACCCCTGGGACACCCCCACCACCCACCGGCCTCACCACACGGCGGGACGGCACCACTCCGTCCACAGGCTCCGCCAGGGCGGTGTCAGCCGTGGGCACCTACCGCGGAGGGGTCGAAGATCGGAGATCCCGCATGCACCGACGTACGCATCGCACAGTCCGACGACGCCCGCTCACCGCCGCCGCGGTGACCGCCCTCGCCGCGGTGACCGCGCTGACCGCCGCCCCCGGCGGCCCGAACGCCGCACCGGCCTCAGCCGAGGCGGACCACACCCACCGCCCCCAGGCGCACTTCACCCCGGCACGGAACTGGATGAACGACCCCAACGGGCTCATCCACCACAACGGCCTCTACCACCTGTACTTCCAGTACAACCCCGAGGGCGCCCGCTGGGGCAACATGTCCTGGGGCCACGCCACCAGCCCCGACCTGGTGCACTGGGAGGAGCAGCCGCCGGCCATCCCCTACACCGACTCCGAGCACATCTTCTCGGGTGGCGTCGTCTTCGACGAGCACAACACCAGCGGGCTGGGTACCGCCGAGGACCCACCGCTGGTCGCCGCCTACACCAGCGCCTACACCGACGCCTCCGGCCGTCCCGGCATCCAGGCGCAGTCCCTGGCCTACAGCCTCGACGGCGGCTACACCTGGGAACGCTACGAGGGCAACCCCGTCCTGGACATCGACAACGCGAACTTCCGCGACCCGAAGGTGTTCTGGTACGAGGAGGGCGGCTACTGGGTGATGGCCGCGGTGGTGGCCACCGACCGCGTGGTCAAGCTGTACCGCTCCGACGACCTCCTCAGCTGGGACTTCCTCAGCGACTTCGGGCCCGCCCACGCCGTCGACGGCATCTGGGAGGTCCCCGACCTGTTCGAGCTGCCCGTGGACGGCGACCCCGGCGACACCCGCTGGGTCATGGTCGTCAACCTCAACCCCGGCGCGGTCGCGGGCGGTTCGGGAGCCCAGTACTTCGTCGGCGACTTCGACGGCACCGCCTTCACCCCCGAGCACCTGGTGGACTCCGACGACCTGGCCGACCTCGACTGGCTCGACTGGGGCCGCGACCACTACGCCGCCGTCTCCTTCAACGACACCCCCGACGACGCCCGCGTCACCATGGCGTGGATGAACAACTGGCAGTACGCCGAGGCCACGCCCACCGCCCCCTGGCGCGGCGCCATGGCCCTGCCCCGCCAGCTCTCCCTGGAGACCGTCGACGGACGCCCCCAACTGGTCCAGCAGCCGGTCGACCAGTTCGATTCGATCGTCGGGGAGCCCGTCCTGGCCCACCCGGAGATCACCGTCGAGCCGCACGGCGTGGACCTGCACTCCGCCGCCCCCGGCCAGGCCTACCAGGTGGAGCTCACCCTGCGCCCCGGGGAAGCCGACGGCATGGGACTGCGCGTCCACCAGAACCAGGACCAGTCCACCGTGATCGGCTACGACACCCGCGCCCAGGAGCTGTTCGTGGACCGCACCGCCTCCGGTCACACCGGCTTCCACCCGGACTTCCCCGGCCGTAGCACCGCGCCCGCCCCCCTGAGGGGCGGGACCCTGCACCTGCGGGTGGTCGTGGACACCTCCTCGGTGGAGGTGTTCGCCGCCGGGGGCCGGACCACCCTCACCCACCTCGTCTTCCCCGACCCCTCCGCCACGGGGATCTCCCTGTACACCGAGGGCGCGGACAGCCTGGCCGAGCACGTCAGCGTCCGTCCGCTGTCACCCGGACCGGACAGTGGGGCACAATGAGACCGTCCCCCCTCGCGCCACAGCGACGATGAACGCCCCGGGGTGGTGCGCCCACGCGCACCGCCCCTGCCGCGGGTCGGGGCACGGCCACAGTGTCAGGGAGAGAACCGGGGTTCGACTCACGTGTCGATGGACCACAGCACGCAGGGCAGGTCGGGAGAGCCTCTTCGGCGTGCCACGATGCGCGACGTCGCCGCCCTGTCCGGGGTGAGCATCAAGACGGTCTCCCGGGTGATCAACGGGGTGTCCACCGTCTCGGACGAGCTCCGCGAACGCGTCTCCAAGGCCATCGCCCAGCTGGACTTCCAGCCGAACCTGGCCGCGAGCAGCCTGAGGCGCACCGACGGGGCCACCCGCCAGATCGCCCTGCTGCTGGAGGACGTCGCCAACCCCTTCTCCGCAACGCTCAGCCGAGCGGTCGAGAACGTGGCGCGCGAGCACGACACCCTCGTGTTCGCGGGCAGCCTGGACGAGGACCCCCAGCGGGAGCTCGAACTGGTGCGCGCGGCCATTCTGCACCGGGTGGACGGGATCATCATCGTCCCGGCCGCGCCCGACCACGGCTACCTGCACCGGGAGATCCGGACCGGCACGCCGGTGGTGTTCGTGGACCGCCCCCCGCGCGGGCTCGCCGCCGACGCGGTGCTGTGCTCCAACGCCGAGGGGGCCCGCGAGGCGGTGCTGCACCTGGCCGACCACGGCCACACCGAGATCGCGTTCCTGGGGGACGAGCACGTCATCAGCACGGTGGACGAGCGGGTCCAGGGGTACCGGGCCGCTCTGGCCGAACGCGGCCTGCCGGAGCGTCCGGGGCGGATCGCCTTGGACCTGCCCGACCCGCAGTCGGCCGCGCGCGCGGTTGCCGCGCTGTTGGACGCCGACCACCCTCCCACCGCGCTGTTCACCGCCCAGAACCTGGTCACGATCGGCGCCATCCAGACCCTCCAGGCGCGGGGGCTGCACGAACGCGTCGCCGTGGTGGGATTCGACGACTTTCCCATGGCCGACCTGATGGCGCCGAAGGTGACCGTGGTGGCCCAGGACGTCATGCGGATCGGCACCCTGGCCGTACAGCGCCTGTTCGAGCGCATCGCCGGGGACGACGCCCCGCCCCGCGAGTTCCGGGTTCCCACGTCCCTGATCGCGCGCGGCTCCGGGGAGATCCCCCCGCCGTGAGCCGCCGCCCCTCGCGACGGCGTCGCGGGGCGTCGTCTCCCGGGCGCTGTGGGTGGGGCGGGTCCGCTCCCCCACCCACAGCGCCTCCTCCTCCGAGTTCTCACGGGGCGGTGTCGGAACGCAGGCGCGGGAATGCCGCGGCCGTCAGGAACCACCCGTCCCTCTGTTCCACCGTCAGTTCGCCGCTGTTGTCCGCCAGCCGTTCCCTGAGGGTGGCGAGCCCTCTGAGGTCGGGAAGCGGGGCCTCCCCGGCTCCGTCGTTGACGATGGTGATGCCCGCCCTGGAGAGGGTGATCCGCACCTGGGCGGCCTGTGCGTGCCGCAGGATGTTGGTGGTCGTCTCCCGCAGGACCTGGCCGAGCAGCTCGCCCGCGCGCGGGTCGACCTCGGCCTCGGGGTCGACACGTACGCGGATGCCCGCGGCCTCGAAGAGGTTCTTGGCGTTCTCCAGCTCCGCCGACAGGTTGAGCCGCCGCTGGGCGTAGGCGAGCGCCTTGGTCTGGGTGATGGTGTCGCCGACCAGGGTGTGGATCTCGCGGAGCTCCTCCTCCGCCCGGTCGGTGTCGGTGCGTACCAGTTTCCGGGCCAGGGCGGTCTTGAGCTTCACCACATGGAGGGTGTGGCCCTGGATGTCGTGCAGGTCGCTGGCGAAGCGCATGCGTTCCCGGGCGACGACCAGTTCCGCCTCGCGTTCGCGTGCCTCCTCCAGCTCCTTGATGAGGCCTGAGACCAGGTGGTTGAGGAACGCGAGAACGATCCCCACCAGGGCGACGCTGGTGGAGCCGACCGCGTAGTCGGCAAGAACGCCGAGTACGTCCCCGGGTGACATCATCAGCCGGACCGCGACCACCGCGACGGCGAACGCGACCAGCGCCAGGGCGGCCGCGCGTCTGCGGTCGCGCGGCAGCTGGAAGACGACGATGGTGCCCACGACGGAGAGGCCGAAGGACGCGGACGTGTTGTCCAGCACCAGCACCCCGAGAAGCCAGACGGCCGCGGCGACGACCAGGCAGGGGAGCGCGACACGGGAGAGGCCCTCCCCGGTCCACGCCCGGGCGGCCAGCATGGCCGCCGCCACACCGAGCCCCAGGACAACGGCCTGCCCCAGGGTCTCGGCATGGATCGAGAGCAGCAGCGCCCCGATGGCGGAGAGCGACGCTAACACGATGTTGAGATTGAGCGCGCGCAGCTGTCCCTGCGTCGTGTCGGCGTGCTCGGACGTCATGTGGGCCCTTCAGGGTCGAACAGCGGAGTCTGCCCAGTATTCTTCCGTTCCCCGGGCACCGACAGTGACATCACGTCATGCCTTCACCCGGAGAAACGTCATGGGCGAGCAGTGACGTGAGCGCACTGCCCAAGCCGGGCGCCGGCGGCTGGAATGGACGCATGTCCTCTACACCAGTCATCGACGTCGAACACCTCAACGTCAAGTACGGCGACTTCCACGCCGTGAAGGACCTGTCCTTCCAGGTGCGGCGCGGGGAGTTCTACGCCCTGCTCGGCACCAACGGGGCGGGCAAGACCTCGACCCTGGAGACCGTCGAGGGCCACCGGGCCGCCACCTCCGGCACCGTGCGGGTCTTCGGTCAGGACCCACGCGACCGCCGGGCCGTGCGGCCCCGGACGGGGATCATGTTGCAGGAGAGCGGTTTCTCCCCCGATCTGACGGTGAGGGAGTCGATCCGGCTGATCGGGAAGCTCACCCGGCGCACGGACCGGGTCGAGCGCCTGCTCGACGTCGTCGACCTGACCAATAAGGCCGGCACCAAGGTGTCCCAGCTCTCCGGCGGCGAGAAGCGGCGGCTGGACTTCGCGACGGCCGTGTACGGCGCGCCGGAGCTGATCTTCCTGGACGAGCCCACCACCGGTCTGGACATCCAGTCCCGGGACGACCTGTGGGAGGCCGTGGACCGGCTGCGCGAGGACGGCTCCACCATCGTCCTGACCACGCATTACCTGGAGGAGGCCCAGCAGCGCGCCGACCGCATCGGGCTCATGCACCAGGGCACCTTCCACCAGGAGGGGACCGTCTCCGAACTCACGGGGGCGCTGCCCTCCACGGTCCGCTTCGCCCTTTCGCCCTCCGCGCCGGCGCTGCCACTGCCGGCCTCGCGTGAGAGCGACGGGACGTTCCTCCTTGAGACGTCCGGCCTGCAGAAGGACCTGCACACCCTCCTGGACTGGGCGCGGGACCACGCGGTGGAGCTGCGGGACCTCCAGGCCGGCCCGACCCGGCTCGACGACGTCTTCCGCTCCATCGGCAGCGAGTAGACCACTCCGACCATCCTGTTTGTTTCGCCCCTCCCCGCCCGTCCGTCCCGGTCCCCGTACCCGTTCAGCCCGATCACCGCCCACCCCGGGCCTTGCAGAAAGAACCTTCGCCATGCTCGCGATCGCTCACAGTGAGCTGATCCAGATCTTCCGGAACCGGCTGGTGCTGGTCACCATGCTGGTGATGCCCGCGGCGTCCAGCGCGTTCTACATGTACCTGCACGACCGCATTCCGGCCCTCGACCTCGGTGCCGTCGCCGCGGTGCTGGTGTTCCTCGTCGTGACGATGGGGCTCTACACCACCGCTGTGACGACGCTCGCCTCCCGCCGCCAGAACCTCTTCCTCAAGCGGCTGCGTTCCACGGCGGCGGACGACACCCGTATCCTCTCCGGGCTGATGCTCCCGGTCACCGCCATCACACTCCTCCAGGTGGGTGTGGTCCTGACCGTGCTGTCCGTGGTCGCCGACCCGCCGTCCGACCTTCTCCTCGTGGCCGCGGCCGTCCTGGCGACGGTGGTCATGATGCTCGGCCTGGCGCTGGCCACGGCCGGGGTGACCAACTCACCCGAGCACGCCCAGGTGACCACGCTGCCGATCCTCATCGGTGTGCTCGCCGTGTCCGGCTGGGTGGGTTTCACCGGTACCGAGGAGCTCGCCGTGCTCAAGCGGCTGCTCCCCGGAGGGGCGGCCTCGGAGCTGGTCGTCAACGCCTGGAACGGCGGCGTCCCGGTCGCCGACTCCCTGTTGCTGCTGGCCCCGACCCTGGCCTGGGTCGTCGTCGCCGTCACCCTGGCCGCCCGGGTCTTTCGCTGGGAACCCCGACGCTGACGACCGGTGACCCGTTTCCGGCCGAGGTGGTCGGTCCGTCCTCGGACGGGGACGGGGGCCGGGACGGCGAGGCGTACGAAAGATCCTTCCACGAGGCCCCGCGAACCCGCCCGGGGGACGATGCCGCTCAGATCCAGCCGTGCTCGGCGGCGATGCGCGCGGCCTCGTGCCGGTTGGCGGCGTCGAGCTTGGCGATGGCGGCCGCGAGGTGGTTGCGCACGGTTCCCCGGGAGAGCGAGACGCGCCGGGCGATCTCCTCGACGGGCGCACCGTCGCGTGCCAGGACCAGGATGTCGGTCTCGCGCGGGCTGAGCGGGGAGTCGCCCGCGCTGATCGCCTCGGCCGCGAGTTCGGGGTCCACGTACCTGCCTCCACTCGCGACCTTGCGCACGACCTGGGCGAAGGTGCGGGAGGAGACGGTCTTGGGCAGGAAACCGCGCACGCCCGCGGCCAGGGCCGACTTCAGGTAGCCGGGCCGACCGTGCGAGGTCACGATGACGCAGCGGCAGTCCGGCAGTTCGGTCGCGAGCCGCCGGGCCACCTCGATGCCGTCGGGTCCGGGCAGCTGCAGGTCGAGCAGGGCCACGTCGGGGCGGACCCGCAGGGCCGTCGCCAGCGCCTCGTCACCGGACGCCGCCCGGCCCACGACCTCGAAGTCGTCCTCCAGGTCGAGCAGGCCGGCGATGGCGTCACGGATGAGGTGTTCGTCGTCGGCGACGAGGATGCGGGTCATGCGATCTCTTCTTCCATGAGCGGGATCGTGGCGTCGAGCAGGAACCAGTCTCCGTCACGGCGCGTGCTGAGGCGTCCGCCGAGCGCGCCGATCCGCTCGGACATCGAGCGCAGCCCCGTGCCCGCACCGGCCTGGGCCGAGCCCGCAGAACCGGCCCCGTCGTTGGCGATCGTCAGGAGCACCTCTGCGTCCTCGTTCGCGGTCGCGAGCGTGACCCGCGTGGCCGACGAGTGGCGCAGCAGGTTCGTGACGCCCTCGCGCACGACCCACGCCAGAGCCTGCCCGCACCGCTCGGGCACGGGGTCGCCGGTCACCGTGAAGCGGATTCCGGCGGAGGCCAGCAGTGACCGCGCACCCGAGATCTCGCCGTCCCAGGTCGTGCGGAGCTCACCGCGCACGACATGGCGGACCTCGGTTCCCGCCTCTTCGGCGAGCCTGCGAACCTCGGTGATCTCCGCCGCGGCCTGCTCGTCCCGGCCGCGGCGTACGAGTTCGGACGCCAACGAGCTCTTGACCGCGATCGTGGCCAGGGTCCGGCCGAACACGTCGTGCAGGTCGCGCGAGATGCGCAGACGTTGGTTGGCCAGAGCGAGCTCGGCACGCGTCTCGTGGGCCGCCTGCAACTCCAGCAGCACCCGCAGCATCCACGCACTCGACCAGCTGACCCACAGGACGCCGCTGGTCAGGGCCGCCCCGACCAGCAGGAGCACGGGGTCGCCGGGGCCCACGAGCGGGACGGCCAGAACGAGGACCGCCGCGTTGAGCAGCAGCGTCCGGCGCGCGTTGAGGACGGGCACCAGGCTCGCGGCGACCGAACCGATCGCCGCCGCGACCGTCAGCCCCATCGCGGGAAGGGGGAGCACGAAGGTCACGGCGACGAGGCCCACGAGAACCAGCAGCCACGCGATGGCACCACCGGTGCGGAGCCGCCGCGCGCGCCCGACGACGGCGTCGACGCTCCAGTTGGTGACGAGGATGTTCCCTGTGACCAGGGCGAGGGACAGCACCCCCGCTGCGACCAGCGCAGCGAGGGGCGTTCCCGTGAGCGGGCCGGCCTCGACCACGCTCCTGAGGAGGGTACCGGCCGGGAGCGAGACGGCCAGGTACGTGGACCAGCGCACGTAGATCTCGAACCTGTGTGCGCCCACCAGCGGCGAAGTGCTCATGCCCCTCATTGTCCCGTCAGACCCGCACCGGGTGCGGGTCCGGGTGTGTCGTCAGGGCAGGTCCCGTCCGGCGTGTGCGCAGCCACACCACGGCCGCGATCACGGCAACGGTGACGCTGGGCACGAGCAGGATGGGCGACCCGGTGCCCGCCGACCGGTCCGCGATGGAGGCGCCGATGTCGATGTGCAGGGCGATGAGGAGGAGGAAGGTGAGCGTGTTGAGCAGGGCGTGGATGACGACCGCGGTCTCGATGCCGCCGGTGCGCCAGGTGATGACGGCCAGGCTGACGGCGAGCGTAAAGTACCAGAGGTTGATCCACGGGTCTCCCGCGCCGTGGATGGTCGTGAACACCAGGCTGGAGACGAGGACACCGACGACCAGCGCCGTGCGCGGACCACGGTTCCAACTCCCGGCGACCCGGAAGACGAGTCCGCGCAGACCGTACTCCTCGCCCGCCGTTTGGAGGGGCACGAGCAGGAGGGTGAGGACGAGCATGCCGACCAGGTCGGCGACCGGCCAGTGGGTCTGCTCGGGGGGCGCCGAGACGTTCATGACGGTTACGGCGATCAGCCAGAAGGGGCCGATGAACAGGAGAGCCCTGCCGAACACGTCGAATCGGAAGCGCGACACCACCGAGTGCAGCGAGGCGCCCTTCACTCCGTAGAGCCACCGCTGGATGAGCATGCTCCACGGGATGAGCAGGGCGAGCGAGAACATGGTCGCACCGTGGTAGAGCGGTGTGTAGTCGGTGCCGCCCGCTGCCGGATTGGTCCTGCCCATCTGCGCGTCGACGAAGGCGGCGGCCTGGGAGAAAACGATGCTGAAGGCGAACAACCCGGCCACCAGGAGCACGATGGCGAGGATGCCGCGTGCGATGCGGCGCTTGTCTCCGGCGAGGACACGGTGGTACTCCACGCCGGGCGGGACCGGCCGCGGGCCGCGGCGACGCGGGGTGGGCACGTCCGGTTGGGCCGGTGCGCGCACAGGCGTTTGCACCGCTCCCGTGTCCGGGGCCGAGGGAAAACGGTCGTCGTTGGGGTTCATACTCCGAACCTAATCCGGAGCAGGGCCATGACTGAGTGTCACCGATCATGGGTTTTCTCCGCGCCCCGCACGGGCCCGGCATGACAGATGTCATGCCTCGGCGGAGATCGGGCCCCCGGCCCTCGCGCACCGGCTGATCCGGCGCGTCCCCTCCCCACCGGAGCGGACGCGCCGGCAGGTCAGTCGAGGTAGCGCAGGCCGGCCGCCGTCAGCTTCTCGCGCATGCCGTAGATGTCCAGGCCCAGTTCGCCGCTCTGGAACCGTGCGCGCTTGGACACCTCGTTCTCCTCGCGGCGCCGTGCGGCCTCGGCCACGTCCGGGGCGGAGGTGCGGGGCACCACGACGACGCCGTCGGCGTCGGCGACGACGACATCACCCGGGTGAACCAGGGCGTTGGCCACGGTGACGGGCACGTTGACCGAGCCCAGCGTCGCCTTCACGGTTCCCTTGGCGTTGATCGCACGGCTGAACACGGGGAAGTCCATCTCGGCCAGCTCGGCGGCGTCCCGGCAGCCGCCGTCGATGATCAGGCCCACGGCGCCCCTGGCCCGGAACGAGGTCGCCAGCAGCTCTCCGAAGAATCCGTCCTCGGACTCCGTCGTGCACCCGGCCACGACGACGTCACCGGGGCGGATCTGTTCGGCGACCACGTGGAACATCCAGTTGTCGCCGGGTTGGAGCAACACGGTGACCGCGGTCCCGCACAGCCTGGCCTGCGGGTAGACCGGCCGGATGTAGGGCCGCAGCAGGCCTGTGCGCCCCTGCGCCTCGTGCACGGTGGCCACGCCGAAGCCGGACAGCTCCTCGACGGTCTCCGGGGCGGTGCGCTCGATGGAACGGTGGACGACTCCGAGCTCGGTCATGACTCTCCTCGTGCGTGGGTGGACGGGTTCGGACCGGCCCTCATCGGCCCTGTCTCCTCAACCGGGCGTCGAGCCGCGGGTACACCCGGCGGGCGTTGCCCTCCAGGACGGCCTCGCGTGCGGTCTCGGACAGGTCCGCGCGGAGGAGGTAGCGGGCCGTGTCGTCGAAGTGGTGCCCCGTACGCGGGTCGATGTCGCGGACGGCGCCGATCATCTCCGAGGCGAAGAGGATGTTCTCGTGCGGGACGACGTCGAGCAGCAGGTCGATGCCCGGCTGGTGGTACACGCAGGTATCGAAGAAGACGTTGTCGAGCACGTGCTTTTCCAGCTCGGGTTTGCCGAGCGCCATCGCCAGCCCGCGGAAGCGGCCCCAGTGGTAGGGGGCGGCACCTCCTCCGTGGGGGATGACGAGCCGCAGATCGGGGAAGTCGGCGAAGAGGTCACCCTGGATCAGCTGCATGAACGCCGTGGTGTCGGCGTTGAGGTAGTGCGACCCGGTGGTGTGGAAGGCGGGGTTGACGCTGGTGGAGACGTGCACCATCGCGGGGATGTCGTACTCGCACATCGCCTCGTAGACGGGGTACCACGAGCGGTCGGTGAGCGGGGGCGAGTCCCACAGCCCGCCGGAGGGGTCCGGGTTGAGGTTGATCGCCACCGCACCGAGTTCCTCCACGGCGCGCCGCAGTTCGGGCAGGCAGCCGGCCGGGGCTGCGCCCGGGGACTGCGGGAGCATCGCGGCGGGGGCGAAACGCTCCGGGAAGAGTTCCGTCACGCGGGCGATGAGGTCGTTGCAGATCCTGGCCCACTGGACGGAGGTGGCCTCGTCACCGATGTGGTGGGCCATGAAGGAGGCCCTGGGCGAGAACACGGTCAGGTCGATTCCGCGCTGGTCCATGAGGGAGAGCTGGTTGCTCTCGATCGCCTCGCGCAGCTCGTCGTCGCCGATGCGCAGCTCGCCGGGCTCGGGGCCGCCGTCGAGCGCGGCGATCTGGGCCTGGCGCCACTGGCCGAGAGCGTCGGGCGCGGTGGTGAAGTGCCCGTGACAGTCGATGATCATCAGTTCGTTTCCTTCATTGATGGGTTCCAGACGTCCAGGGGGACGTAGAGGTCTCCGGCCATGAGCGCTCGTGCGGTGCGTACGAGCGCGGAACTGGTGATGCGGGTGGGGTCGCCGGGCTCCCAACCGAGCCGTACGTCGAAGGTCCCGCTCGGGTGCTCGATGGAGAGGGTGGCTTCGGCCTCGTCCGTGGTCGGCAGGTCCGCCAGCTCGTGCGCGACCGCCCCCGGGAGTACGCAGGCGGTGGCGGCGGTGACGGCGGCCAGCACTCCGATCGACTCGTGGACGACTCTGGGGATGAAGCTGCGCGTGGTCACGGTGCCCCCGTGCTGCGGAGGCGAGACCAGCGTCATCTTCGGGTAGTTGCGGTTCGAGACGTCGCCGAGCCCCATGAGGGTGCCGGTGGCCAGCCGCAGCGCCTCGACCCGGTCGCACAGCGCGGGGTCGGCGGCGAGTTCGGCGGGGCTCTCCCTCCCGGTGGCGCCGAGCGCGGAGGCGGCGACGACGACGAGGGGCTGGCCGTTGTCGATACAGGTGACCTCGACCGGCCCCGCGCCGGGGACCTCGACCGTGTCGCGGGGGTTCCCCGTCGGCAGCAGGGAACCGGCGATGGATCCGGCCGTGTCGAGGAAACCGATCGTCACCGGCGAGGAGGTGCCGGGTGCGCCGTCGATGCGGGTGCTCCCGGCGTAGTCGACGCTCCGTACACCGCCCTCGCCGGGTGTGCGTACCGAGATCTGTGCGACCGCTCCCGTGTTGAGGGTGCGCACCCGCACAGTGGTGGTGTCCTCGGCGGGCACGATCATCGCGGTCTCGATGGCGAAGGGTACGACTGCGGCCAGCAGGTTGCCGCAGTTGGCGTCCATGTCCACGGAGTCGTCGTGGGGTTGCAGTTGGGCGAAGCGGAAGTCGAGCTCGGCGCCTGGTCGCGTGCTCGGGCCGACGATGCCGGCCTTGGAGGTGAGCGGGTGCCCGCCGCCCAGACCGTCGATCTGCAGCGGGTGGGGGGAGCCGAGCGCGGACCGGAGCACCCGGGCGAGGGTCTCGTCGTCGGCGGGAAGGTCCGCGCGGGTGAAGAACGGTCCGCGGGAGGTCCCGCCGCGCATCAGGACGGAGGGGATCGCGAGCTGGTGTCCGCGGACCCGCGTCCCCGGGCGCGGCGGGTGCTCCCCTTGCGCGACCTGGACCTGGTCCGATGTGGCCGGGGTGGTCGCCGCGGGAGCCGTCTGCGCGTGGCCGTCCGCACGTGGCTCCTCGGCCTGCGGTGTCTGTGAACGTGTCATCCTCGTCCTCGTGCGGTCGTCCGCGAAGCCCGGCGTGGTCCGCGAAGGGTCGGTGGTGGCGGGTGCGGGCCTCGCGCCGCCAGGTGTAGGGCCCGTCCTGCGTGGTGCTACTCCTGGACCTCGGACCAGACGAGGGAGCCGTAGTCGGGCGCCTCGTCGATCAGCTGGGATTCCAGGTGGAAGTCCACCGCGGTGTCGAAGGCGTCCTGCGACACCTGGGTCGAGGAGGCGAACTCCTGCGGGAGGATCTCGTTGAGGGCCTCCACCGCCTCGGGGTCGGTGCCTTCGAGGTAGGTCGAGAGCAGCTCCGCGCTGGCCTCCGGGTCGCTCTGGATGAACTCCAGTGCCCGGTCGACGGCCCGGTTGAAGGCCTCGATCTCCTCGCCCTTCTCCTCGATCACACCGGAGGTGCTGAACAGCGCACCGTGCAGGGAGCCGGACAGGTCGGGGATGTCACCGCGTTGGGGCGAGACGTAGATGTCGCCGACCCCTTCCGCCTCGGCCATCTGACCGGTCGGCTGGAAGAAGGCGAGGGCGTCCACCTGCCCCTCGGACAGGGCGCCGATGGCCGACGAGGGGACGGCGCCCAGGTTCACCAGCGTGGCGTCGGTCTTGGCGTCCAGGCCCACCTGCTCGAACAGGTAGACGAGAAGCGCCTCGGTACCCGACCCCGGGCCGGTGATGCCGATGTTCTTGCCTTCCAGGGCGCGGACCTTCTCCTCCAGGGAGGCGTCCTGCGCCGGTCCGTCGAAGTCCGAGGCCGCCACGATGTCCACGTAGTAGTCGGTGACGAGCGAGCCGGTGACCTGCGTCTGAGGGTTGTTCTCCGCCAGGTTGAACGCGTCCGTGAGGACTCCCGCGCCGACGTCGATGGAACCGGAGGTCAGGGCCGCCGCGAGCTTGGCGCCGGTACCGAGCCGGGGCCGCTCACCGAGTTCGACGCCCTCGTCGGTGAAGTAGCCCTCCTCCTCGGCGACGTAGAGCGGGAAGAACGCGACCGAGTTGCTGATCTGTCCCACGTTGAGGACGCCCGGGTCGGATTCGGACGCGTCACCGGCGCAGCCCGTGGCGGTGAGAAGGCCCGTGGCCGCCGCGATCGCGGCCGCCGTCCTGATGTGCGTGCTGAGTTTCATGGCGTGGCTTTCGGTTGGGTGGGTGGCCGTGGAGAGCCCACGGCCTTGGGGGATGAACCGCACGATGTCCGCTCGGGGCGCCGGGGTGCCCGGTCCGCGAAACGCCCTCTGGTCGGCCTCTAGTCGGCCTCTAGTGGCTTCCAGCGGTTGGCCCGGGAGGCCAGAACACCGACGAGGGTGTTGAGGACCATCGCCAGGGCGGTCAGCACCACGACCGCGGCGAACACACCCGCGGTGTTGAACTGCGCGGCGGAGTCGTTGATGAGGTAGCCCAGGCCGCGGTTGGAGGCGACGAGTTCACCGATGACCGCGCCGATGAGCGCGTAGGGGATGGACACCTTCAGTCCGGTGATGAGGCCGGTCATGGAGGCCGGCAGCACCACCTTGAGCGCGATGTCCTTGTTCGATCCGCCCATGAGCCGGACGGCGTCGATGAGGCCGCGGTCGACGTCGCGGACGCCGGCGGCGGTGTTGAGGAAGACCAGGAAGAACACGCTGACGGCCGCCAGGATGACCTTCATGTCGATGCCGATGCCGAACCACACGATGAACAGTGGTGCGAGCGCCACCTTCGGGATCGAGTACAGCGCCATCATCAGCGGTTCGAACACGTCGTAGACCAGGCGGATCGAGGCGAGCACGTATCCGGCGAGGGCACCGGTGGCGGCGCCGATGACGTAGCCGAGCACCACCTCCTGGATGGTGATCCAGGTGTGCGTGCCCAGGGTGCCGTCCACGATCCAGTCGCTCAGCTGCTCCCACACGCTGACCGGGTTGGAGACGAACATGGGGTTGGCCGCCGCGTTGCCGGCGATCTGCCAGAGCAGGAGGAGGACCAGCACCACGCCCAACCGCAGTCCCCACACGATGGTGGTGCGGCGGTTGCGGTGCCACCAGTTGCGGCGGCGGGCCTCCTTGACGGGGCCGCTCGTGCTCAGGCCGCTCTGCGCGTGGGTGTCGGGAAACGATCCGGTGGTCATGACCGCGCTCCTTTCTTCAGCGCGGAGGCCAAGGTGGCGTGCAGTTCGACGAACCGCGGCCGCACCTTGGTCTCGTCGGGTTCGCGCGGTCGGTCGAGGTCGACCTGCTGGTCGAGCAGGATGGTGCCCAGGGGGCCCAGGACGACGACGCGGTCGCCGAGCATCAGGGCTTCCTCGATGTCGTGGGTGACGAACACGATGGTGTGCCCGGTCGCTCTCCACAGGCGTGCCAGTTCGCGCTGGAGTTCGGCGCGCAGCTGGGCGTCCAGGGCGCCGAAGGGCTCGTCCATCAGAATGGTCCCGGCCCCGTTGGCCAGCATGCGGGCCAGGCTGGCGCGGCGCCGCATGCCGCCGGAGAGCTCGCGCGGGTAGCTGTCGGCGAACTCGGCCAGGCCGACCGTGGCGATGAGTTCGCGTGCCTTCTCCTCGCGCTCGGCCTTGTCGGTCCCGGCGATCTCCATGGGCATCTCGACGTTGCGCTGCACGCTCCGCCAGGGCATGAGCGTGTCGGTCTGGGTGAGGTAGCCGATGTCGGGGGTGGGACCGTTGTGCGGGCTGCCCCGGTGCAGCACCCGTCCCGAGGTCGGCTTGGAGAGGCCGGAGAGCAGGTTCAGCATCGTGGACTTGCCGCAGCCGGACCGGCCCAGGATGGTGACGAAGGTGCCTTCCTCGATGCTGAGGTTGAAGTCGCGCAGCGCCACCGTGGCGACGTCGTCGCGCTGGAACTCCTTGGTGAGGTGCTCGACCTCCAGGACGACGCTCATGAGGTGACCGCCTGTGCCTCGTGGTGGGCCTGCGGTGCGTCGGGGAGCGGGTCCGCCCCGGCGAGCCAGCGTGAGTTGTGCACCACCATCAGGCGCACCTCCTGCTCGGTGAAGCCGTTGTCGAGGAGGACGTCGGCGGCCAGCGCGAGGCCGTCCTCCACCGGCGGGTTGAAGGGCTGCCCCAGGTCGGAGCTGATGACGGAGTTCTCCGGGCCCGCCGACCGGATGTTGGCCAGCCACGTCTCCCAGGACACCTTGCCGGTCAGCGGGGTGGTCAGGCAGCGCTCCAGATAGGCGCCGTACTCGGCGAGTGTCCTCTGGTTCTCGGCGGGAATGCGCTGGGAGGTGAACTCGGGGTGGGTGACGACGATGCGTCGGACACCGCGTTCGCGGGCGAGTGCGACGACCTTCGCGGACTCGTCTCCGTGCAGGTGCCCGGTGGCCAGGGTCATGTCGTGCTTGGCGATGACGTCGAGGACCTGGCGAGTCGCGGCCGTGACCTCCCCGTCCTCGTCGAGCACGTCGACGGCGGGGCTGACGATCCCCGCGTCCCGCAGGTCCTGCTGGATGCGGGCCCACATGGGCGGTGTGGCGCCCTCGGGGGTTTCCGCGAGGCAGCTGCGCTGGTTGTCGCTGTCCACGGTCGGCAGCCAGACGACCCGGGCTCCGCCGCGTGCGGCGATCTCGACCGCGACGGGGTTGAGCCCGCCCACGGAGGCGTTGAGTGTGATGGCGCCGAGTACGTCGACGCCCGGGTGGACGCTGCGGACGACTTCGGCGCGTTCGGCCGTGGGCGTGTAGTGGGATTTGAGCACGAAGCCCGCCATGCCGTGCTGTTGGAAGCGCGGGGCGAGTTCGAGGTCACTCACCCTGCGCTTCATCACATCGGGGGCGATGTGGACGTGGATGTCGTAGGCCCCCCGAACGAGCTCGCGTGCGTGTGCGCTGGGTACTTGATGATGCAACATGCCGCCCCTTTGCCAACAAACTGGTAAGCGACATTGTTAACGATCTTGGTGACGACAGTCAATACCCACGTAACATCTGGTCAGGAGCCCGTGCCCCCGACTCGGGCGCCGACAGGACGCAAGCGAGAGGCGCTCACCCCCGCTCGGCGAAGTAGTCCCGCGTGGCCTGGTAGACGCTGTTCAGATGTGTCCGCATGGCGTTGGCGGCACGCTCGGGCTCCCTCGCGCAGACCGCCTCCACGATCTCCAGGTGCTCGGGCAGCGACGTGGCAGGGCGATGCGGCTGCATGGCCAACCGGATGCGGTACCTGACGTTCTGAGCACGCAGGCGCATGACGACGTCGGGCGCCACCTTGGCACCGCTGATGTCCATCACCGCCTGGTGCAGGTCGCGGTTGGCCTGCGCGTAGGCCTCGCCCTCACCCGCGTCCACCGCTTCCCGCATCACCTCACCGATGGCGCGCAGCCTCTCCACACCGGCGTCGTCGATACGCTCGGCGGCGCGGGCCGCGCAGAGCGACTCCAGGGCCGCGCGCACCTCCACGATCTCCAGGGCCTCGTCCAGATCCACGGCGCGCACCCGGGCGCCGCGGTTGCGGACCCTTTCGACCAGGCCCTCCACCGTGAGCGTCGCCAGGGCCGCGCGCACCGCACCCCGGCTGGCGTCGAACATCTCGATGAGATCCGTTTCCACAAGCCGCTGCCGGGGCGCGAAGTCACCGGCGACGATGGCCTGGCGAAGCTGTGACGTCACACGCTCGGCATCACTGACGCTCGGTCGCGTCCCCTGGCCCACTGCCTCCTGGGTCATGGTCTTCCTTTCGCTCATCTTGGTATGCATTATTGTAAACAATGTTGTTCACACCAAGATGGCTTCGTTACCGGAGGACGAGATGACCGTCATCACAGTGATCGGCCTGGGAGAGGCCGGCCGGCTCATCGGCGAAGGGCTGGCGCGGAACGGCGCCCGGGTCCGGGGCCACGACCCCTTCGTCTCGTTGCCGGACACGCCCATCGTGCAGCACTCCGCGCTGGACGACGCGCTCGCCGGCACGGAGATCGTCATCAGTCTCGTCGGCCCCGCCTCCGCGCACGAGGTCGCCGCAAGGGTTCTCCCCCTGCTGCCGGCCTCGGCCGTCTACGCGGACCTGAACACCCTCTCCCCTGCCGAGAAGAGCGAGCTCGGGGCGCTGGCCGCCGACGCCGGTGTGCCCTTCGCCGATGTCGCGGTCATGGCCCCCGTCCCGCGGGCGGGCAGCCGCACACCGCTGGTCGCGGCCGGAAGCGGCGCCGAGGCCTTCACCGCGAAGCTCTCGGCCTTGGGCACGCCCGTTCGCGCGGTCTCCGGCAACGCCGGTGACGCCGCGGCCAGAAAGCTTCTGCGCAGCGTTTTCATGAAGGGACTGGCCGCGCTCATCATCGAATCCCTCGACGCCGCGAGCGCCGCCGGAGCCGCGGAGGAGCTCCGCGACCAGATCGCCGCCGAGTTCGGCGAGAACGGCCGGGACCTGGTGGACCGGCTGGTGGAGGGCACCCGCCTGCATGCCGGCCGGCGTGTGCACGAGATGGAGGCGGCGACGGCCTACCTGGACGAGCTCGACGTGGAGCACCCCATGACCGAGGCCACGCTGTCGCACCTGCGCCGGTTGAGCGCCTGACGACGCTCGGTGCCGCGTCCGGCCTCGGCCGGGTCCCACACCTCGCGGCGGAACCCGGCCGGGTGTCCCCGACGGTCCACGAGGCCCTCCTCAGGGAGTGGAACCGGACGCGGAGCCCGACGAGCGTCCGCCCCTGGCTCAGCCGCCCAGCTCCTGCGAGGTCACCCCGACGTCCTCCGTCAGTGTCCGGACGCTGTCGGCCACGACGGGTGCGTCCTCGACCAGTTCCGCAAGGGCGTCGCGGGTGTCGTGGACGCACCGCGGAGAGGGCATGCCCGCGACAGGCAGCCTGTGCAGGGGGCGGGGGTAGAGCTCCCCTACGCCGGGGCTGGTGAGCACGGCGATGCTCCCGACCTCCTCGGTGTCGCCCCCGCTCTCGTGGAGGGTGATCCGGATCAGGGCCACTCCGCTGTCCGCCTCGCCGCTGCCCACGGGGAGTTGGAGCGCCTCGGCCTTCTTGGGCTCCAGTGCGTAGGAGATGTCACTGTGCGACTCCTCCCCCTGCGCGGGAAGGTCGATCTCGTAGGAGGCCGTGACGGAGATGGGCCCTCCCACACCGTCGACGCACTCGGTCACCGGAACGAAGTCCTCGGTCCTGACGGTGATCCGGTCGAACACCTTCAGGTCCTCGGAGTTGTTCATGAGGGTCACGGTGAGCACGGTGGCGTGGACGTCCACCTCCTGGTCCGGCCCCTCTCCCCCGGACAGGTTCCCGGTGATCGCCTGTGAACCGTCCGCTGACAGCTCGACCACCTCGAAAGTGCCCCGGTTGACCCAGTCGCCCACGTCCCTGACGAAGAGGACGACCGCGATGAGGGCGGTGGGTACGGCCAGCAGGGTCACCCAACCCAGGAGTGCCGCGCTCGGCGTCCGGAGGAACCCCCTTCGCCGGTGCGGGGAGGTGCTTCGCGGCTGTCGCGGCCCGCCGCCTCCCCTGGATCTGTTGCGCCTGTTCTTCCTGCCCATGTGCAACTCCCGTTCTGGGATGGCTGATGGCCGCCGAGAGGGCTCAGTCGTCGATCGGATCGGGCGAACCGGGAACCGCCGGGTCTTCGTGGTGGTCGGCGCCCTCCTCGTCCTGGATCCTGACGCACACGGGCTCGTAGGCCAGGTCGGGGAACTCGTGGTCCCACTCCTCGGGACTCAGCAGGACAGGGGCGCCCAGGCAGCGCTTGCTCAGGTAGAGGGAGAGCGACTCGGCGTCGGCGTAGGGAGGGTGGGGGTCGCGGTCCATGTCCCACAGCAGGGGGCCCGACCCGGACACGACCGTTGCCACAACGTGCAGATCCGTCGCGGTTCGAGAGGCGGCGAGCAACTCCACCGCCCGTGCCATGGGCATGGTCTCCACGGGCTGGTAGTCCGTGAGAGTCCCGGGAGGCGTCTCCCACAGTGTCAGTTCGTCGAAGCCCCGGCCCCGGCCCGCGGAGATGAGGAAGCGGACGTTCCCCTGGGCGGCCGGGCCCGGCACGGTGTCCAGGCGCTGGTGCGCGCTGGGCCGGGTCGAGGGCTTGTCGCAGAAGACACCGGAGCAGGACTGGGGCATGGTCACGGGTCCGTCCCCGGACCGCACCGCCTCGGAGGACACGGCGAAGACCCCCTCGTCACTGGTCACGGCGATGGTGTCCGGACCGACCGCGGAGGGGGCGAACCGGAACCCCTGACCGCTCACACCGCTCTCGCGCAGGTCCGCCGTACCGAGCAGCTCGCGGGTGGAGACTTCCCACAAGCCGATCTCCCCCTCATCGGTCAGGGTCGCCAGGACCGTGGCGTGGGAGGACATCGCGAGTGAGACCCGCTCCCGCGCAGCGGGGATCTCGCCATCGAGCCCCCAACCATCTCTGTTCCACAGGAGGACGTTTCCCGTCCCGGACCCCAGGGCCAGGTACTCGGCGTCGATGAGCGAGCCCCGCAGACTGCTGACGAAAGCCATTCCGCTCCCCGAGTCGACGTCGATCCGCGTCTCCTCCGCACCGGAGTCGACGTCCCACACGAGGACCTCCTCACCGGAGCGCACCGCGACGAGCCTTGACGCGAGGTCCAGGGCCAGCTCTGCGACGGGCCCGGGGGCCTGCTCGTCGAACACGGTGTCACCGGTGTAGACGTCCCAGAGGAACACCCTTCCCCGAGCGGTTCCCCCGGCGAGGAAGCGCCCCTCGTAGGAGAAGACCAGGGAGGTCAACCGTTCGCCGTCGCTGTCGAGCTCCATGATCAGGTGCGGCTCTGCGAGCCTTTCCATCGCTGCCGCCGAGGTGCCGGTGCGCTCCAGGCCCGCGGCCTCAAGGGCCAGAGCGGTGGACAGCCGGGGGTCCTCGGCCGCGAGTTCGAGGGAACGCGAAGCGAGTGTGTCGGCAAGGCGTGCGCGCTCCTCGGCATCCAGGTCGGTGACCGAGCGCGGGGGAACCGCGGAGTCGGCGTCATCGGCGGTGGGAGAGGCACAGGAGGCGCCCAGGGACAGGGCCAGGGAAATCGTGAGGAGGGGTCGGACAACGATGGTCCGAAGGGGTGGAAGAGGAACAGGAACACGGGGGGAGAGTGTTTCCATTTCTCGATTGTAGTACCGGAACCCCTTCGGGGTAGGGGTTTGCGTTCACGAGGACGCTGTCGCTGTTCGGGGTCCATCGTCCCGGCGGGACCGGTGGGGGCGGTTGCGCCCCGCACGTCCACCCCGCCCCGGACGCGCACGGAGCCACGGCTGCCGGCACCCCCGAGCGGGGCCCGGGCCCGAGGTCCGGCCCCCGGGATTCGACGTGACAAGGCACCGGACGACCTTCCCTTCCCTGAAGGCCTCAGGAGCAATCATTTCGTGGGTGAAAAACGTCCTCCCTGCGCGCTTCGGCAACGGATGAGAAGTTTACGCACTCGCCCCACAGCGGCATTCACAACGAGTTCGGAACACGGGAAGCCGGACTCGGTACGGACGGTTCACCCCGAATTCATCAAGGGGAAGCGAACAGCCGCACCCATAGCAGAACTGACCGCCTCCCCGGAAGCCCCATTCCTCATCCCACTGGTCTTCCGAGCGCGCACATCCCGCCGCACCCCGCATCCCCCGCGGCACCCCCATCGGCAGGAACACGGTGTTTTCCGAGTTCGCGCAGTTCACCTCACTGCCCGGCCAAGAATCTACTGCCCGCGACCCCTCAGACCCTCGACCCACCCTGACCTCCCTGTTCACAGCCGTTACAGACACCTCAAAAATTCTCAAAACCACAGATTTTCGACAAAGCGCCGGTTATCGACAAACAGTGCGCCAGGGCTTAACAACGCTCCAACCTGCCATTATTCGACATACCCACAATGAGAAGACCCTTCGGCCCACGAGACCGCGGAGAGAGTCGCACACCCGTCGTCGGAGGACGCACTCCCACCGAATCCGCTGGCAGGGGCGGTGAATGAACGCGGAGGGAACCGAGAAGGGAACCCACTCATCTCCCGGAAACCCGCCGCGAGTAATGAGCGACCGGAGAAACCAGGCGCAAAGTATGGACACGGAGATATCCCCTATGTCACTATCTGGAATGCCGCTGACCAAGAAGACTATGAGGGAGTTCGTATGATCAAGGGGTACGGTGTGTTCTGCGACGCCGACCGCTACTTCTACGACACGCCCCACCGTCTGTGGTCGGGCTCCGGTGCCTCCGGGACGGTCGGCGAACGCGACCGGGTCTTCGAGGGGACCGGGCGGCCGGTGCCCGAGGGGTGGCAGAGCCACCGCGCCGGCGACTGGCTGGCCCTGCGCCCCGTCGAACACCGCCTACCGGACCAGGGGTGGAAGATCCACGTCTCCGCCTGCCTGGACAACGCGGAATCGATTCTGGCCCGGGTCTGGGACTACTGCGTGGCACGGGGCGTCTCCTTCAAATTCGTCCCCACCCGGTACCTGCTGCACAACCGGAACGCCAAGTACGCGGATCGCGGGGGCAGCGGGAAGTTCATCACCGTCTACCCTGCCGACGACGACGAGTGCGCCTCGGTCGCCGCCGGACTGGACGCACTCGTGGGCGGTGAACCCGGCCCGTACGTCCTCAGTGACGTGCGCTGGAACGCTGGCCCGGTCCACCTGCGCTACGGGAGCTTCACCAGGAAGCACTGCTACGACGAGCGCGGCGAGCCGGTGCCCGCGCTGGAGAACGCGGACGGCGTGCTCGTGCCCGACCAGCGCGGGCCGGCCTTCCACACACCGGAGTGGGTGACCGTCCCCGAATTCCTCCGTCCGCACCTGGAGGCGCGCAGCTCCGTCGACGTCACCGATCTGCCCTACGACATCGAGCGCGCCCTGCACTTCTCCAACGGCGGCGGTGTCTACGCCGGGCGGGACCGGCGCACCGGTGAGCCCGTGGTGCTCAAGGAGGCCCGGCCGCACGCCGGCCTGGCCGCCGACGGCGCCGACGCGGTGCGCCGCCTGGAACAGGAGCGCACCGCCCTGGAACGCCTCTCCGGCCTGGGCTGCACCCCCGAGGTCAAGGACGCCTTCACCCTCGGCGACCACCACTTCCTGGTGATGGAGTACATCCAGGGCAAGGCGTTGAACTCCTACTTCGCCCACCGCCACCCCCTGGTCGAGGCCGACCCCGCGCCGGAGAAGCTGAGGGAGTACGGCCGGTGGGCGATGCGTGTGCACGGCTTGGTGGAGGAGGCCGTCGAGGCGGTGCACGCGCGCGGCATCGTCTTCAACGACCTGCACCTGTTCAACATCATGGTGTCCGAGGACGAGTCCTCGGTGGTGCTGCTCGACTTCGAGGTCGCCCGGGACGTCGAGGAGGGTAGCCGTCAGACGGTCGCCAACCCGGGGTTCGTCGCCCCGCGCGGGCGCCGGGGCTTCGATGTGGACCTGTACGCGCTGGCGTGCCTGCGCATCGCCCTCTTCCTGCCCCTGACCAGTGTGCTGGCCATGGACCGGGGCAAGGTCCGGCACCTGGCGGAGGAGGCCGCGCGTGTCTTCCCCGAGGCCCGGGAGTTCCTGGAGCTCGGCGTGGCGGAGATCCTGCGCGACCCGGACGGTGCAGCAGGGGCGGGCGCGTCCCCCGAGGCAGCGCGCCCGGTGGTCACCGGTACGCCCGATCCCTACCCGCCGGCCGAGCCCGGGGACTGGCCGCACAGCCGGGACTCGATGGTCCGTGCCATCCTCGCCTCGGCCACCCCCGAGCGGGACGACCGCTACTTCCCCGGCGACATAGCGCAGTTCACGGCGGTCAGCGGCGGTCTCTCCTTCGGCTACGGCGCCGCCGGGGTGCTCTACGCCCTCGCCGAGAGCGGCGCCGCCCGGTGCCCCGAGGCCGAGGAATGGCTGGTGCGGCAGAGCAAGGAGCCCGCGTCGGGGACCCCCCTGGGTTTCTTCGACGGACTCTCGGGCCTGTCCTGGACCCTGCACCGGCTCGGCCACGGGGAACCCTCCCTGGCGCTGGCCGAACTGCTCCTGGCACAGTCGTGGGAAGGGCTCGGCCCCGGGTTGCACGGTGGGACGGCCGGGATCGGCCTGGCCCTGGACTCCCTGGCCGCGGACACAGGAGAGCCGGAGCTGCGCTCGGGCGCGCTCCGCTGCGCGGAACTGGCCGCGCACGGCTTCCTGGACGCCCCGCCCGAGCGGCGCCGCGCCGGTCTGCTCCACGGCGGTGCGGGCGTGGCCCTGCTCTGTGTGCGCCTGTACGAGCGAACCGGGGACACCGCGCTGCTCGACCTGGCCGAGCGGGCGCTGCGGGCCGACCTCGACCGCTGCGTCACCAGCGCCTTCGGCACGCTCCAGGTGGACGAGGGGTGGCGGACCATGCCCTACCTCGGCGCGGGCAGCGTCGGTGTGGGGATCGTGCTCGACGACTACCTGGAGCACCGTTCCGACGAGGGGTTCGAGCGGGCCCGCTCGGAGATCGTCGGGGCTGCGCGGTCCAGTTTCTACGCCCAGCCCGGCCTCTTCCGCGGACTGGCGGGCATGGTGCTGTACCTGAGCCGGACGACCGCTCCCGGTGCCGGGCCCGCGGAGGTGCGTCGCCAGATCGACGCCCTGTCCCGGTACGCCATGCGCTACCAGGGCCACCTGGCCTTCCCCGGAGAGCAACTGATGCGGCTCTCCATGGACCTTTCCACGGGCACCGCCGGCTGTCTCCTCGCGCTCACCGCGGCGCAGAGTGAGCAGCCCGCCCGGCTGCCCTTCCTTCCTCCGCTGCGGCGGACCCAGAACCGGCCACTGCCATGGTCCGGAAATGAATAAGAAAAGAAACTACCGAAAAAGGATATCAGCTATGACTCTGCTCGACCTGCAGTCCCTGGAGATCGCCAAGAACGAGGCTCACGGCGAGGTCGCGGGCACCAGCACCGCCAGCCTCCTGCTGTGCGGCGACAGCAGCCTGAGCCTCGTCACCTGCTAGGGATGGCGCCGCGGATGAGCGCGGCGTGACTGAGCCGTGGGGCGGGTAACCCGGCCCCACGGCTTCGTGTCCGGTGAGCGGACCCTCCCATCGGCCCGGCGGGGCCCCCCCCGGGCCCCCCGGGCGGGCCCCCCCCCAGCAGCGAAGGGG